>JANMRB010000222.1:0-1733 GCA_031370825.1 Ilumatobacteraceae bacterium | reverse complement strand
AGGCTCCGCTTTCGGGCGGCGTCGCGTTGTTGCGCGTGCGGTGTTGCATGCCACCGCCAGCTCTGACATTCGAGGCCGATGCGAAGATCGGGAATGGCCAAATCGAGTTCGGCGAGCAGACGCGAACCCTGGTAGATCGGGTGTTCCTCGACAGTCGGAATCCCGAGGTCGTCGAGCAAGCGAGCCGCCATTCGTTGGAACCAGCTTCGCGGCAGGACCCCGTCGACGCGTTCGTCCAACGCGCGCAATAGATGTCTCGTCGCTGGAAGGCCTGGACGTTCGTAGCGACTGGCGACCTGGCGAATCCAGGTGGGGCTCACTCCGTCGCGCATGGCTCCTTCGAGTGCTTTGATCATGGCGCTGCCCGGTTGCTCCGCGATCTGAATCAGACAGACCGGGATGATGACCGTCGGGATGCCCTCCACCAGCAACCGATCCGAGCCGTTGAACACACGGCTGATATGTACGCGCGCGCCGGGGTGAAGATGCCGACGCTGTTGATAGCGAAGTGTGACGTGCACGTCGTTGCAGCGGTTGAAGCCGTCGAAACGGTGCAGCCTCGCGGCCGTCGAGTGTGATGCAACCCCGCGCGTTGACAGGGTTGCAATCATCACTTGCTGGTGCCACGTTGTCGCAGATGCCCGGCTCGTCACGACTCGTTGGTCGTCCTGTTGCCAGATTCGCGTATCGACCAGCGACCGTTGCTGACGCCATCGCAGGCTTTGCCGCACCTGATTCGTGGCCGCGGCTCCGTGCTGGCGGGCCATGACAAGGTGGATGTCGGGTACTTCGTCGTCGTCGGTCATGCTTCAAAGAACCCACAGCCAAACGGCCGAAGCGGAAACCGAACTGGATGTGAGTCCGATCCTCCGTTGGCTGTTTAGATCGGACTCACAGCAGGACCGGGTTTGCGTCGGTGAGTCGGGTCTTTTGAGTAACTCCCAGGAAGGAGCCTTCTTAGGAAAGCAAAAGGCTGTTTTCTTTCATAAGAGGACAAAAGATCCGACCCTTAGGAAAGGATCGCTTCCTTACATGACCAGAGTGCGCCGCCCGGTGCACGCACAGACCGGGCTACGGAAGCTTGAGATCGACCGGGAGCAGAACGGAATCGAGCACCAGGATCAGGCCGTTCGTCGCTCTCGCCCCCTTGTCCACGCTCAAACCATTCACCGACGGCAGGCCGCTGGTGGCCAGCAGAGTCAGAGGTGAGCCCTCGACCGAGACCACCGATCCCGCCGACACATCCTTGGGGGTGATGCGCGACGCGATCAGGTGATATTCAAGAAGTGATTTGAGCGCCTCGGGGTTGTCGGTGAACCGCTGCAACGTCGTCGCGTCCATCTTGGCGAAGGCGGCATCCGTTGGTGCGATCAGCGTGAAGGGACCGGTGCCTTCCAACGTGGCTGTGAGGCCGGCCACGTCGAGGAGGTGGAGCAGCGTGGAGAACGACCCGTCGTCAGTGACGAGCTCGAGAATGGACTTGGTCGGTGCCGCGGTGGTCGACGTCGCCGGCGCGGTTGTCGGGCTCGGCTCTGTGGATGCGACGGAGGTGCTGGCAGCGACTGTCGTTGACGGTGCGGTAGCTACCGGTACGGTCGACGTGACAGTGGCGGCGTCTGAGCCGGCGCACGCCAACATCGTCAAGGAAAGCACGCCGGCAAGTACCGCAACACGTCCACAGCTCACGGGGCGACGATACCGGTCAGACGTGATAGCCACTGAGGTCCACGACG
>JANMRB010000140.1:0-10927 GCA_031370825.1 Ilumatobacteraceae bacterium | reverse complement strand
CGCTGCCTATAGTTCTCGCCGTGCCGGTGGTGATTCCTCAGACAGAGTCACCCGCCCTCTCGGTCTTGATGGTGGTGTACGGCGGCGGCGAAGTCGTCATCGATGCGATCGCCTCACTCGTCGAGCACACCCGGCAGCCGTTCGAGTTGATCCTCGTCGACAACGCCAGCCCGGACGACTCCGTGAGGGTCATTCGGGAGGCGATCGTCGGCATGACGTTGATTACCGAGGAGAAGAACCTCGGCTTCGGTCAAGGCAACAACCGAGCGGCTCACGAGGCTCGCGCGCCGGCCCTCTGCATGCTCAATCCCGACGCACGGGTCACGGCAGGTTGGTTGGAGCCGCTGCTCGCCGTGCTCGAGGATCCACTGATCGGTGCGGTCGCACCAGCGCTGATCGGTGCAGACGGAGAACTGCAAGAGGCTGGGGCGATGGTGGACCACTGGGGCTACACGGGCCCGATCGGCACCCGCGGGTTCGGCCAGCCCATGCCGGCGCCATCGGGTCCGGTCGCTGTCGACTACGCGTCGGCGGCGTGCTTGTTGATGCGCACGGAGGTGTTCCGCTCGCTCGACGGTTTCGACCCAACCTACCGACTCGCGTACTACGAGGACGTCGACCTGTGCATGCGGATGTGGGAGCAGCGACTTCAGGTTTGGGCGCAACCTGCGAGCCGGGTGATCCACCTCGGCGGGAAGACCGTCACGCCTGTTGTCTCACAGGCACTGTGGCATCACAATCGTTCTGTGTTCCTGCACCGCTGGCGCGAAGAGTTGGAGCGTCGTCCAAGCTTCGCCTCCGGCAGCGACCAGGAGATCGAGCATCTCTGGGCGTGGCGGAGTGCCGAGTACGATCAGGCGCACCATGGCGAGTCCAAGCCCTGATAGTCAATTCGTCGACGAGCTCGTAGCCGACATCGATGCGTACCTCCACCGTCTCACGCTGCTCACCGATTTCGCCGAGGGCCAGGTGCAGGAGCGAATTCGTCTGGTGAAAATCGTCGACCAACTCGCCGCGGATCGTGAGGCCCACTTGCTGACGATCAAGGCCCTCGACGAGCGGCTGCGGACGCTGAACCAGTCGGTCGCGTTGCGTCTCGCCCATGCGCCCAAGGCAATCTGGCGCAGGGTTCACCGCTCACGATCGTGATGATTCAACGTCCCATCTTCGTCATCGTTCGTGATCTGCTGTCGCCGCTGCAGCAACTGATCGGTTGGCTCGAACGCGCCGGTCATGAACGAGTCATCCTCGTCGACAATGCGTCCAGCTATTCGCCGATGGTCGACTATCTGGCCTCGACCAGTCACACGGTCGTTCGATGCGGCTGGAACATGGGCCACCGGTCGCCGTGGCTCAGCGGAGCAGTCTTCGAGATCGCGGACGACGACTTGTACGTCGTCACCGATCCCGACATCGTCCCCGACGACGACTGCCCGCTCGATGCAGTTGACCACTTCGCCGAAGTCCTGGCCGCTCATCCAGACGTGCACCGAGTTGGATTTGGGTTGCGCATCGACGACCTGCCCGATCACTACGCATCGAAGGCCGACGTGATCGCCTGGGAGGCACCGTTCTGGGAGACCGAAGTCGCCCCAGGTTTGTACAGCGCACCGATCGACACGACCTTCGCGTTGGCCCGCGTGCCGAGGCCGTCGTCGATGCCCTCGATCCGCACCGGCCCGCCGTATGTCGCCCGCCACCTGCCGTGGTATGAGAACACCGCTGAGCCGTCTGAAGAACTGGTCTACTACCGCGAACATAGCGACCGGGCCTTGACCCATTGGACACGCCCGTCGATTCCGGGTCGCGAACGCCTGCTCCTCGATCGCCAGATCTCCGAGCGGTAGAAGGGCAACTTCAGGCGGGACCGGTAGTGTTTCCTGCTCGTGGTCGAGAGTCGCTGACCTGGCCGTTCGGTTGCTGAGAGGGTCCATGGACATCTGTGTTGTGGCGTTGGGAAAGATCGGGTTGCCCTTGGCTGTGCAGTTTGCCCGGGGTGGTCATCGGGTCTTCGGCGCGGATATCTCTGCACGCACAGTGGACTCGGTCAATGCAGGCGTTGCCCCGTTTCCGAACGAGACGGACCTTGATCGACTCCTCGCCGAGGTCGTCACGTCCGGTCTGTTGACGGCGACGTGTGATGTCACGGACGCGGTCAAGTCCGCCGAAGTGGTCGTCGTTGTCGTGCCGCTCGTCGTCGATGTCGACAAGCGCCCCGATTTCGGCGCACTGGACCATGCCACAGCCGCGATCGCCGCAGGCCTTCGACCGGGAACGTTGGTCGTCTACGAGACCACCCTGCCGGTAGGCACGACTCGCCAACGGTTTGCCCCTGCATTGGCTGAAGGGTCCGCGCTGACCCTTGGTGACGACCTGTTCATTGCGTTCAGTCCGGAGCGCGTGTACTCGGGTCGTGTGTTCGCCGATCTCGCCCGGTACCCGAAACTGGTCGGCGGGATCGACCAGGCCAGCACGGATCTGGCAGTCAGGTTCTACGAATCCGTGTTGCAGTTCGACCAGCGCGACGATCTGGCCCGACCCAACGGTGTGTGGAACCTCGGCAACAGCGAGGCAGCCGAACTCGCCAAGCTCGCCGAAACCACGTACCGCGACATCAACATCGGCTTCGCCAACGAACTCGCCCGTCACGCCGACCACCACGACATCGACATCTACCAAGTCATCGAGGCCTGCAACAGCCAGCCATTCAGTCACATCCACCAGCCGGGTATCGCCGTCGGTGGCCACTGCATCCCCGTCTACCCGCACTTCTACCTAACCGGCGATCCCACAGCCCGAATCCCCGCCGCCGCCCGCCACGCCAATGACGCAATGCCGGAGTATGCGGTCCAGCGCCTCGCAGAGCACGTCGGATCGCTCGATGGTCTCACTGTTGCAATCTTGGGGCTGGCCTACCGCGGTGGAGTGAAGGAGTCTGCCTTCTCCGGCGCCTTCCCTCTCGCCAAGGCACTCACGACCGCCGGCGCACGCGCAGTCGTCCACGATCCCCTCTACTCGGACGACGAGATCACAAGCCTTGGTCTCACGCCCTATCACCTCGGCCACCCCTGCGACGCGGCCATCATCCAGGCAGACCACGAGCAGTACCGCACGCTCAAATCCACTGACCTCGGAGGAGCCACCACCGTCCTCGACGGGCGTAACCGCCTAACAACTCCCAGCGACCTCACAGTCATCTCGCTCGGACGAGGCGGGACCTGACGACGTCCGGGCCCTCCGCCACACGACGGGCATAGACTTTCCCCAATGGTCCGGTCACTGGCGTCGCGCGATTGGGTGCTGATGACCAGTCGCAAACTTCAGAAATACGCAACTCTCGCCAGGATCCTGCTCGACATCCTCGCCTGGTGCGCGGCAACAGCCACTGCGATCTACCTCAGGTTCGGCTTGACCTTCGATCGGACCGCCACCTCGGGTCTCTTCAAAGTTCTTCCGATGGTCGCCGTCCTACAGGTCCTCGTGGGCACTGCGGTCGGCTTGTACCGCCGCAAATGGCGGTATGGAAGCTTCGATGAGGTTGCCGCACTCGTCGTTGCCTCGTTCCTCACGTCGACCCTGCTCTTCATACTCAATGGGTACTACTTCAAGGTTCGACCCATTCCGCAGAGTGCGGTGATCGTCGGCGGCGTTCTCGGTCTTGTTCTCATGGCTGGTTGCCGATACGTGTGGCGACTGACCCTTGAGCAGGCGCGCCGTCCAGACGACCGGTCGGCCGAACGTCTGCTGGTCTACGGCGCAGGCGAAGGTGGCATTCAGGTTCTGACGGCGCTGCTTCGCAGCAGAACATCGCCGTATGTGCCCGTCGGGTTGCTCGACGATGACCCGTCGAAGCAGCGTCTCTCGATCATGGGCGTTTCAGTTCTCGGAGGCCGAAAAGACCTGCCCGCGGCTCGGGCCAAGACGAGAGCTACGGCATTGTTGATCGCCGTTCCATCCGCCTCTGCACAGTTCGTTGGCGAACTCGCCGATCTGGCCGCGCTAGAGGGAATGTCAGTGAAGACCCTGCCGCCAGTTGAGGACTTGTTCAACCAACCGGTCACGGACAGCGACATCCGAGACCTCACCGAAGAGGACCTGTTGGGCCGCCACCAGGTCCAGACCAACCTCGAGGAGATCGCCGGCTACCTCACCGGTCGAAAGGTTCTTGTCACCGGCGCCGGCGGAAGCATCGGTAGCGAACTGTGCAGACAACTCCAGCGGTATGCACCCGCTGAGGTGATGATGCTTGACCGCGACGAGAGCGCGCTTCATCAAGTTCAACTCTCGATATCCGGTCGGGCGATGCTCGACACCCCCGACACGATCCTCGCCGATATCCGCGATCGCTCACGGCTGATCGAACTCTTCGCGGAGCGCCGACCCGACGTGGTCTTCCACGCTGCAGCGCTCAAGCATCTGCCGCTTCTCGAGCAATACCCGGACGAGGCATACAAGTCGAATGTCATCGGAACACTGAACGTCCTGGAGGCCGCTGCTGCGGCCGAGGTCTCGGTGTTCGTCAACATCTCCACCGACAAGGCTGCCAACCCGATCAGCGTGCTGGGATACTCGAAGCGAGTAGCTGAGCGCCTGACGTCGAGGATGGCGGAAATCCAACACACGGGTACGTATTTGTCCGTGCGGTTCGGGAACGTGCTCGGGTCGAGGGGCAGTGTGCTGACGACCTTCCGGGAACAAATCGCGGCCGGCGGCCCGATCACGGTCACCGACCGAGATGTGACTCGCTTCTTCATGACGATTCCCGAGTCCGTTCAGCTCGTGATCCAGGCGGGCGCGATCGGTCGATCCGGTGAGGTGCTCGTTCTCGACATGGGCCAGCCCGTGCGCATCTACGATGTGGCGCGGCGGTTGGCGGCCCAGGCTGAAAACCATGTCGAGATCATCTTCACCGGGCTCCGCAAAGGCGAGAAGCTGCACGAGGAGTTGTTCGGCCAGGGCGAGCTCGATCATCGGCCACGGCACAGGTTGATCTCACACGCTCTCGTACCGGCTCTGGCGTTCGACGAAGTGACCGAGTGCCAGAACACCGTCGTAGGAATGGCAGCGTGGTCATGACCACCTTGCTGCCGAGTCCCTAGAATCGCTCGGATGGCCTCCAGCGGTATCTACGTCGAACTCACCGAGTCGTGGCATATGCCAATGCCCGCTATCGAGCAGGACATGGTGTTCCGCCGATACTCGTTCTTCCGTTCGTTGTCCGATGGAGCCATGCTGGAGGTGGGCTGCGGGCAGGCCCTCGGCAATGAGGTGCTGATCGACAACGACAGGCTCGTCGTGTCATGCGATCTCGAGCTCGAGAACGTAGCCGCGGCGAAAGCCAACACCGATGGTGTGTTCGGCGCGGCTGATGCCACGTTCCTTCCGTTCGCCCCGGGGAGCTTCGACGCGGTGGCAGCGTGCGAGATGATCTACTACGTCCCTGACCAGGCTGCCATGGTTCGTGAGATGGTGCGTGTGCTCAGGCCGGGCGGTGCTGTCTTCATCGCTTGCGCGAATCCCGAGCGGCCGAGCTTCCACGAGTCACCTCACAGCACCCACTATCCGTCGGCTCGCGAACTCAATCGGCTTCTCAGCGACGCCGGCTTGGAGCCCACCGTGTATGGCGTCTTTCCACTCGACACGAGCCTGCGTGGGCGCGTCCTACGCCTTGCTGCGGCGGTCGCAACCAAACTGCACGTCGTGCCGAAGACTCTGGCCGGACGTGGGGCACTGAAGCGCATCTTCTTCGGAGAGCTCACGCCATTCGAGGGAACCGACGCAGCCGCGCAGCGCGATGCCGAGATCTCCACTCCGGTTCGCATCCCAGGCGACCGGCAGTGTGATGGTTTCAGGGTGCTCTATGCCGTTGGTCGCCTTACCGGATGAGTGACGGCAAACGGATTTGGATAGTCGAGGTCGGTGAACCTCTGCCGATCGACCCGGGAACCCCAAAGCGGATGCGAGCTGCCCTCCTCAGTGAACAGTGCGCGCGCCGTGGGCACGAGGTGACATGGTGGACATCGGGATTTGATCACTATCGCAAGGCACAGCGGCCCGTCGGGCGGCACCGAATCGACGGACCTGGCTGGCAGTACGACATCGAGGTCCTGCCAGCGCTCGGCTACCAGCGCCACCTCTCGCTGCGACGCCTACGCGACCACCGCCACACGGCAAGAGCGCTCATAACCATCGGCGCCCTCCAGCCACGGCCTGACGTCATCTGCGCGGGCTTGCCGACTCTTGACCTCGCCTTGGCATCCAGCGAGCTGTCCTCACGATTCGCCATCCCGCTGGTGACAGATGTGCAAGATCTGTGGCCCGACATCTTCTACCGCGAGGCTCCTGCGGCGCTGCGACCGCTCGTGCGACTAGCCCTGAAGCCATTGGAGCGCCAAGCCGACAAGGCATGCGCAAGAGCATCGGCTCTGATCGGGGTCTGCCCCGACTTTTTGGAGTGGGGACTTCGGCGGGCCCACCGCGCCCAGGGTCCGCTCGACGCAGTCTTCGCCCTCGCCACCGACCCCGTTGAGCTCTCTGCGACCGAACTCGACGCTGCCGAGCAACACTGGCGCGAACTGGGCGTGAGGCCGGACGACGAGGTTGTCGTGTTCGTCGGCAGCTTCACCAATCAATTCTCCTTCGAGGCTCTGGAGAAGGTCATCGAAGCGTGGAGTCTCAGCAGGCCAGCAGTCAAGTTCGTACTGTGCGGAGAGGGCCCGAAGCGACAGGGCATGATCGATCGGCTCGCGTCCTCAGCCAACGTCATCTTTCCCGGTTGGACAAACGCCCGAGAGGCATCTTGGCTGATGCGCATGGCAACGGTAGGGATCGCTCCGTATCGGCCGAGCCCGGACTTCGAGTCCAACTATCCCAACAAGGTGATCGAGTATCTCGGTATGGGCCTTCCGGTCGTCACGTCGCTGGAGCGCGGTCCGACGGCCGATCTGCTCGTGGACAGGTCAGTCGGCAGTTCGTATCAGCATCATTCGGCAGAATCGCTCGATGCGGCACTCGCGCGCTTCGTCGACGATTCGGCAGTTCAGGAGACAACCTCACGAAACGCCCGGTCGACGTTCGAGCAGGAGTTCACTGCCGACAATGTTTACGGGCGGTATGCAGACTTGCTCGCTCGCATCGCTAGCGGCTCGTAACGATCTCATCCGAGCCGGGCGGCGGGGCAGGAACCAGGTCAGCGGTTCGTGTAGCCAGTTCGCAAAGGTCGTCGGGAGCATGCCGTTTGCGAAGTAGTGCCACGCAACCTCGGAGCGCCTTCTCACGATCGAGGGCGTTCACCGCGGTCAACCACAGCAACCGTAGATCAGTGAGGGTCGTGTGGTTGGAAACATAGAAGAGACCAAGGCGGCTCTTCGTCGGACGAATCAACTGGTTGTAGGCGATGTCCGGATCCGCCTTGTCAGCAAGGATCTCGCCCTCGTCGGCAAAGACGATCGACGCAAAGTCGGTGATGCCCGGACGAACGTCGAGTAGTTGCTTCTCGAGATCGGTGTACAACGCGACCTCTCTGGTGACGTTCGGTCGAGGGCCCACCAAGCTCATCTCGCCTTTGAGAACGTTCCACATCTGCGGCACTTCATCCAACTTCGTCTTCCGTACGAACTTGCCGATCGATGTGATTCGCGAGTCGTTGGCACTGGTCGAATCGACACCGGTCTTGTCGGCGTTGACAACCATCGAACGGAACTTCACCATGCGGAACGGCTTCATCTTTCGGCCGACACGGTCGGCTATGTAGAACGGCGAGCGTCGATCCTGCAACCAGATCAGAAGACTGACAACGACCAGAAGTGGGGACAGTAGAACCAGTACCAAGGCTGCGACTAGGACGTCGACGATTCGTTTCATTGCGCAACGGCCTCCGTCTTCGGATTTGCATCGCACGACGCACGAGCCGCGCGGACGACGTCGTCGACTGTCGGGTAGTAGCTGGCCTCGAGTGGCCGGCTGGTCGGCGCTGGTGACTGAGCAAGGTTGATGCGCGCGGGCGCCGACGAGAACGACGCCGGGCCCAGTTCTGTGACGCATTGACAGATGACTTCGGCAGCCACCCCACAACTGCTCCAGTCGCCTTCAGCAACCACGAGCCGCCCTGTCTTGGCGACACTGGCAAACACCTTTTCGAGATGCAATGGATTCAACACGCGTAGGTCGATGACTTCGGCATCCACGCCATCGAGTGCCAGTTGATCGGCAGCCTGCGTCATCAAACGAGTCGTCCACGAGAACCCGACCAATGTGATGTCGCTTCCCTGACGGAGCACTTGAGGCTCGATCTTGCTGAGGTCCACGGGAGCCGGCACGCCGATGTCCGCATCGAGGTCGTACAGCCAGCGGTCATCGATGTAGACGACGGGGTCATCGCTGAACGTCGCCGCGATCAACAGGTCGCGTGCATCGGCGGGTGTGGCTGGGGTGACCACCCGCAGGCCAGGAATGTGGGCAAACCAGGAGTACAAGCTCTGGCTGTGCTGCGCTCCCTGCTCGCCACCCCGGTTCACGATCAGCCGGAAGACGACGGGAACTGGCGCTTGCCCACCGAACATCGAGTTCCACTTCGCTGCCTGGTTCACCATCTGGTCGATGGCGAGCAGAGCAAAGTCGACTCTTGGATGAGTCACAATGGGCCGGTAGCCCGACATCGCGGCACCGATGGCGGCTCCTGTGCAGGCCAACTCACTGACCGGGGTGTCGATGACTCGGTCCTTACCGAATTTGTGCTCCAGGTCGCGCATGGTGTTGCCGACGTACCACGGGCTCCAGAGGCCTTGTCCGATCACCACTACCGAAGGATCGGTACCGAGGAGATACTGGAATCCCTCGCGAATGGCGTCTCCATACTGCACGGACGTCACGGCCTTTCGGAGTTGGAATAGACGGTCGTCAGCAGATCGTCGAGCGGTGGGTACTCACTCGAACGGGCGAACTCGAGAGCCTCTACGACTTCCTCGGCGACTGAGTCGCGGATCGTCGCGATCTGTTCTTGCAGCCCCCGCTCGTTCATGGATACTTCGAGCCGACCGATGGGGTCGCGCATCTTCCAGGCGGGGAGATTGTCGGTACGTTCGACACCGACATCCATGTCCTCTCGATGCCCGACATGCCCTCGCCACCGGTAGGTGACTGCCTCGATGAGGAACGGCCGAGGTTGGCTTCGCATACCCTCCACGACCTCGCCCGTAACGCTCGAGACGATGCCAATGTCGTTTCCGTCCAGTACTGCAGTTTCGATGGCATGCGCTTCGGCGAACCGCGCGACTCGGTCGTTCGGCTGGCGCAGACTGATGTGCAGGTGACTCGAGTACAGGTTGTTCTCGATCACGAAGAGCACGGGTAGAGACATCGATGCTGCGAGGTTCAGCGACTCGTGGAAGACACCCTCCTCGGTCGCGCCGTCGCCGAGGAAGGAGACCGCGATGTCGCCACGACCGTCCAGCTTTGCGGCCAGAGCAGCGCCCGTTGCGATCGGCACCGTGGCCCCGACAATCGGAACCGTGCCGAGCAGCCCGACCTGGGGTGCACGCAAGTGCATGCTCCCGCCGTAGCCGCGTGAGCACCCAGTGACTTTGCCGAGCACTTCAGCCACCAGCTCTTTGAGGCTGCCGCCGAGCGCGAGGTAATGGCTATGGCTCCGGTGTGCACCGAAGCAGCGATCCGTCGGACGAAGGTGCTCGGCGAGGCCGACAGCAACGGCTTCCTGGCCGATGCCGAGATGGCACGGGCAGCGGGCCTCGCCGCTTTCGACCATTCCGGCAATCGCCTCTTCCGCGAGGCGGACCGTGAGCATCGAGCGAAACCAGCGCAGCGTCGCTACGTCCGAGAGCCCGTCGATTGCAACCGGCTCGCGGTGCGCTAGGGGGTCAACAAGTGAGCCCAGGTTGTCGAGCGCCACTGTCACTGGCCGTAGAAGCTTCTGATCTCGTTGACCACGATCTCGACCTCGTCGTTCGAGAGCATCGAGTTCATCGGAAGCAACATGCAGCGGCGGAACAGTTCATCAGTCCGCGGCAGATCCACGTCGAACTTCAGTTCCTCGAACTGGTGGACTGGAGTGCCGGCCCACTGGATCAGGGTGGCCACCCCGTTCTGTGTGAGGTGGGCCCGCAAATCGTCGCGACGATCGGACTCGATTTCGTAGTTCTGGTAGACGTCGAAGTGATCCGGATCGGCGTTCGGCGCAGGCGGCAGCACGAGACCTGCCACGTCGCCAAGACCATCCTGGTACATCTGCGCGACCTCGCGGCGACGAGCGATTTCCTCATCGAGATGGCCCAGCCGGGCGAGCAGGACAGCCGCCTGGAGGTTGTCGAGGCGAGTGTTGATGCCCCATGCGACGACTCGACCATCCTCGTTACGACCATGGTCTCGAAGGAGGCGCAGGTGAGTTGCCACCGAGCCCGAATTGGTGACCACAGCGCCACCGTCGCCGAAGCAACCGAGAACCTTGGCGGGATAGAAGCTGTAGGTACCAGCAACCCCGAAGGTACCTGCCGACTGGCCGCGATACCGGCTGCCAACACCCTGCGCTGCGTCCTCGACGATCACCAGATCATGCTTTTCGGCTAGCGCCAACAGTTGGTCCATCTTGGCGGTTCGACCGTTCAGCTGAACAGGCATAATGCACCGCGTTCGCGGGCCGATCGCTGCCGCAACCGCGTCGGCGTCGATGAGGTGGTCGCTTCCGCATTCCACGAGCACCGGTGTGGCACCGACGAAGTGCACACTGGCCGCACTGGCGATGTACGTATGAGACGGCAGGATGACCTCGTCGCCGGCGCCGACGGCGGCCGCGCGGAGCGCGAGCATGATTGCGTCAGTGCCGTTTCCGACGCCTACATCCTTCAAAAGGAGAATGCCGAGTTCGACCTGGCGTTCGCCAAGTACATCGGGGTCGAACACTCCGTAGGCGTCG
>JANMRB010000137.1:0-15780 GCA_031370825.1 Ilumatobacteraceae bacterium | reverse complement strand
GCGCCTCGCGGCGCCCGCCACCTCGATGTTTCAGTTTTGACTAGCGGGTTCCCTTGTCGACGAGTGCCGAGACCGCGTCGGCGTTGTCCTTGGTGACGAAGCCTGGGCCGGTGTTGATCGGCAGGCCGCCACCCAGGGTGTTCTGGTTGGTGACGTTGAGGTACAACGCGACAACCGAGATGTAACCCTGCAGGTACTGCTGCTGGTCGATGGTGAACAGCACGTCGCCGGCGGCGATGTCCTTGAGCAGGTCAGGCGACAGGTCCACGCCACCAACGGTGACCGTACGACCCAGTTCCTTCACAGCTGCTGCCGTGTCGTGAGCGATGACCGGCCCGACGCCGAAGACTGCGTCGATGGTCGGATCACTGTCGATGGCGGCCTTCATGTCGGCCTGCTGCTTGCCAGAGGCATCGCCGGACGTCGTGATTGGCGTCAGGAACTTGCCCTTGAAGGTGCTCTTGGCACCATCGCAGCGTGCGTCGAGACCGGTGTTGGTCTGCTCCTGCTTGGCGCAGAGCAGCACCTTGGCGCCGGCTTCGTTGAACTTGTCGCCAGCACCTGCACCAGCGGTGAACTCGTCCTGGCCGATGTGGGTGAACGCACCGAACTCCTTGTACAGGTTGGAACCCGAGTTGGTCGTGACCAGCGGGATGCCTGCGTCGACGGCCGCCTTCACGGCATCTTTCACCGCGTCCGGGTCGGCGAGCGACACGGCAAGGCCATCAACGCCGTCGGCTACGGCCTGGTTGATCATCGCAGCCTGGTCGGTACCGGTGTTGTTCGAGCCCTGGTACTTGACCGTGATGCCCAATGTCTTGCCTGCATCTTCTGCGCCCTTCTGGAACACTGACCAGAACACGCCGTTATCACCGTGGGTGATGACAGCGATGGTGATGTCCTGACCGGCGGTCACATCGACGGTGTCGGCTGATGACGTGTCGGCGGGTGCAGCCGTTGTTGCTGCAGACGAGGTGTCGGCAGGTGCAGCCGAGGTTGCGGCCCCACCTGTAGCCGGTGCCGCGCCTGTGCTGGTTGTGTTCTTATCGCTGCCGCAAGCGGTCGCCAACAAGGCGAACGTTGCAAGCGAGGCGAAGACGTAACGGGTCTTCTTCATGTGTTCTTCTTTCCCCCTCTAGGAGTGACGGTTTGGGCCGGCAGAAGCCGGCTTTTCGACTGCCTGGTCACCCAGCCAGCGACTTGAGGTACTCGATGCTCTTGCGAACACCATGCACCGGACCCTGGCCGATCAGCGGTTCGCCATCGGTCAGGGCAACATCTTGTTCCAACACATACCATCCCGCATAGCCGGATTGTTCGAGCGTCCGCACCGTAGCAGCGATGGGAGCATCGCCCGAACCCGCGGATGGGAACAAACCGTGCTGAATCGCGCCCATCCAATCGAACTCTCCGGCGCGGAATCTGTCGGAGATTTTCTTGTCCACGTCCTTGATGTGGACCAGTCCGACCCGGTCCGCTTGCTGGTCGGCGACCGCCACTGGATCGGCGCCGCCGATGAAGAGATGGCCGGTGTCGAGGCAAAACGGCGCAGCGGAATTGTCCAAGAATCGCTGGAACTCGTCAGCGGTCTCGATCAGCGTGTTGACATGAGGATGGACCACTTGCGTCAGGCCGTACTCGGCGGCCACCTTCTGTGTCTCGGTGATCCCATCGAACAGGTTCGACCACTCGGCTGCGCTGAGTGTCGGTCGATCCCACGACTCCATGCTGGCGATCACTGCCGCGACGAAGTACTGACCGCCGGCATCGCTGAGCGTCCGGGCGGCTGCGTGCGCTGCATCCAGCGAACCCGGGTGCGACGTGCCGTGGTGCAACACCAACGGCACGAATCCCCCGAGGATCGACATGTGAGCGTCGGCGAGCAGGGACCGCAGTTCGGTGAGGTCGGCGGGAAGCCATCCGAGAGCACCCAACTCCGTCTTGGTGATGCCCAGCTCCGACATCTCGCCGAGGATGCGGCTCGGCGACATTTGCAGACCCCAACCGGGGACCTCACAGATTCCCCACGAGATCGGTGCCGCCGCAATGCGATCGATCATGGTGTCCCCTCGTGTCCCCTCGATAGTTAGAGCGCTCCAACCTTAGACGTCTTAGCGGCCGTGTCAAGTGAACTAGCTTGACGCCGGTGCAAAACCCGAGACGAAACAGTGCTCCGACCTTGGAAGACGTCGCTCAGATCGCCGGGGTCTCGCGAGCCCTGGTTTCACTCGTCATGCGTTCCTCCCCGCGGGTCAGCGACGAGTCCCGCAAGCGGGTCACCGACGCCGCTTCGAAGCTCGGTTACCGACCGAACCTGATGGCGCGAAACCTGGCTGCACGCAAGACCATGACCATCGGCGTCTTGCTCAACGACCTCCACAACCCGTGGTTCGCGGAGGTCACCGATGGGATCCACGCCGCTGCCGAGCGACACGGTTACCAGCTGATCCTCGCCAGCGGCCGGCGCAGCACGAGGTTGGAGTCGCGGGCGCTCGACACCTTCCTCGCGTCGCGGGTCGACGGGATCATCGTGGCCGGCTGCCGGCTGCCGGCCGCCAGGCTCGACGCAGTCGCTGCCGAGGTCGCGCTCGTCTCCGTAGGTCGGGCCTTCTCCAAGGTCGCGTTCGGTTCGGTGACTACCGACGACGCTCACGGCGCCCGTCTGGCCGTCGAACATCTGCGCGAGCTCGGCCACAGCCGCATCGCCCACATCGACGGCGGCAAGGGTGCCGGCGCCGCCCCGCGGCGCGCGGGGTATTTGCGAACGATGCGCTCGCTCGGGTTGGCCGAGCACGCCCAAGTGATCGCAGGCGATTTCACCGAGGAAGCCGGCGCCCACGGAGCCGAAAAGCTGCTGCGCGGGAGCATCCCTACGGCGATCTTCACCGCCAACGACCTCTCGGCCGTTGGCGCGATCGACGTCATAGAACGCGGTGGACTGGTTGTGCCCGACGATGTGGCGGTCGTAGGTTTCGACAACACATCTCTCGCCGCACTGAACCACATCGGCCTGACCACCATCGATCAGCCCCGACGCGAGATGGGTGCTGCCGCGGCGGTCATGCTGATCGATGCGCTCAACGAGAGCGGGGAGCTGACCGACGTGCTGATGTCGCCGAGCCTGGTGGTGCGGCGAACCACGGCGCCGGCCGGTCGCTCGTTGATCTCCGGCTGACTATCGGGTCAACGCAACTCGGTCATCAGGGCGGCGCCGACGGCACCAGCACGTTCTCCGAGTGAGGCGAAGACGATTTGCGGATGGGGTCGGAGGTCTGGGGCATAGAGCAGCTCGGTGTACCACCTCTGAATTGGCCCGATGTAGAGATCCCCTGATGCCGCCAGGCCGCCGCCGAGCACAAACATCTGTGGGTCGAGCAGGTTGGTGAGGTTGTTGAGGCCGAGCGCAACCCAATACCCGAACAGGTCGATGACTCCGAGCGCCTCCGCGTCGCCCTCGCGCGCTGCTGCTTGAACGTTCTCTCCGCGGACGTTGAACGGATCACCACCGGCCAACTGCAGGACACGGCGCAGGCGCTTGCCGATGGCTGCCTCTCGGGCGAGACGGGCCAGACCGCTGCCGGAGGCATATCGCTCCCAACAACCGCGCCGACCACATGGACACGGCAGGCCGTCCGGGTCGACGACCATGTGGCCGATCTCGCCGGTGAACCCGTTGGCCCCACGGATGAGGTGGCCACCGGCCACGACTCCGCCGCCGATTCCGGTGCCGAGCGTGACCATCACCATGTCCGTGATTCCGCGGGCAACCCCGACCTTCCACTCCGCAGCGGCGGCGCAGGTGGCGTCGTTGCCGACATCGACCAGGAAGCCAAGACGTTCGGAAAGCATCCTGCCCACTTCGAAATCGGTGATGTCGACCAAGTTGGGTGACGCCTTGATCACGCCCGATCTCGTGACCATTCCGGGAACGCCGATGCCCAATGAGTCGACGACTCCCAGTGCCTGGGCGAGCTCGGCGAGAGTATCGACGAACGCCTCGGTCCCGGGCGGAGTCGGTCGACGTTGCTCCTCGATCACCTCACCGGATTCGTCGAGCACGACTCCGAGGCATTTGGTCCCGCCGACGTCGATGCCGATGCGACGTCGGCTCACGATTCGGCGCGGACCTTCAGCTCACGCACCGTGTTGAGGATTCGCACCTCGGCCCGGCGTTTGACGAAGCCGGGGAGCGGGACCACGAGATCGATGATGAGGTCGTAGCGCACTTCGGTACCACCGTCGTTCGTCGGCGAGAAGTGGTACGCCCCGTCGATCGTTCGCATGATGTCCCCACGAATCATGCTCCACGCCAACACGGACGGAGCCTCGCTGTAGTCGTACTGCAAGGTGTAATGAGTGCTGCGGCCGAGCGCCGAGGCCCTGAACTCCACCTCGGTCGGGCGGCCATCGTCGTCGCGAGCGCGCACGACGACGTCCTTCACGTCCTTCGCCCACTCCGGGTAGTGCTCGACGTCGGACGCTATCGCCCACACCCGATCAGGTGGAGCAGCAATCCTGGTCGTCTGTGACGCCGTGTCAGCCATTGCTCTGTTCTAGTCGATCTCGTGATCTCTCGGTGACACCGATTGGCCGACTCGAGGACCGTACGAGCCGTTGCCCGCGGCCCACATGCCGTTCATGCCGACGCCGAACATGGGCACGAGCACACCGAACGCGAGCGCGTTGAGCCGACCTTTGTCGAGACCGACGACCCCGATCCACGCACCTGTGATTGCCGCGAGGATCTGCACGGTGAGGGCCCACGACATGATGCGGCGAACGGGCCTTGGTGCCGTTTCTCCGGTGAGCAGAAAGAGGTTGGCGACGCCGACTTCTTCGAGCCGGGAGCGTTCCAACGCACGGGTGTACGCCAGCAGAGTCGTGACCACGCCAATGGCGAACAGCACCATCGACACGCCGCCGATGAGGAACTGGGCGGAGCGGTGAGTCCGCAGTGGCACCGCGAATCCGAGTGCGATCAGGAACACCGCGGTACCTGCGACATCGAGCCGGATGACGCGCGAGCCCGGCTGCGGTCCCGTTTGCACGCTGCTCATCATTTCAGTGCCCCGAGGGACACACCCAGGCCGTGCGCCAAGCCTGCATACGAGAACTCCTCGACGGCTCGTGCTCGCCCGGCAGCGCCCATCTTCCGACGCATGGCCGGATCGTCCAGCAACCGGTCAAAGGCTCGCGCTGTCTCGCGGGGGTCATCGGTGTGACGGACCATGATTCCGGTCACACCATCGACAACCGCGTCTTCCGCCCCGCCTGAATCGCCGGCGACCTGAGGCACTTCACACGAAGCAGCCTCCAAGAAGACGATGCCGAATCCCTCTTGCTCGAGACCCGCCCAGCGGTTGCGGCAGAGCATGGTGTAGATGTCTGCACAGCCGTACAACGCGGGAAGTTCGTCGTTGCCGACACGGCCGAGAAATCGCACGGGTGCCTCGAGTTCGCCGGCGAGCTTGCGCAGCCGGTTCTCATCGCGACCGCCGCCGGATATGGCCAGCAACATGTTGGGGCGCGAGTGACGAAGGATCGCGGCAGCGCGAATCGCAGTATCGAAGCCCTTGCGTGGAACTAGCCGGCTGACGCTGACGACGAGCTCGGCGTCTTCCGGCAAAGCGAATCGAGCTCGCGCCGCCGCTTTCTCCTCCGGGTCGAGCGGCCGGAACCTCTCGGTGTCGACGCCCGGTGGAACCACCGTGATCGGCAACGTGCATCCGGCGGCACGCTCGGCTTCGTCAGCCGGATAGGTCCCAGCCGCCACGATGTGCCTCGCCGCGCGGAGTACATGGCCGAGTGCCTGCTTGGTGCCGGGCAGGCGGCCAGGCACCGTGACCTCGGCTCCGTGCAGCACGACGTCGTACGGAAGATCGAGGGATGGTCCGACAAGACCCAACGGCAGCGCGGGATCGAGCACGACGAGCTCGGCGCCAACACGGGTTGCCATTTGATTGATGCGCGCGACCATCCATGGATGAGGCAGCAGAACCGGCTCACGGGTTCGCTCGATGTGGAACTGCTGCTGCGAATCGAACGCGGCTGAGCCCGCGTACGGACTGGTCAGCACTGCGAACGAATCTGGCGGCAGTCGTCGCCACCATTCCCAGAGCAACGACTGGATGCCACCGATCTTTGGTGGAAAATCGTTGGTGACGAGCAGATGCTTCACCAGGCTGCTGCCAGCTCTTCGGCGACCATGGGGTCGGTGTCGCCAAGAGGCAGCAGCGCGTCCAGGCCCAGCCGCCGCGCCGCCCACACTGCATGAACCCGCAACATCGCGTCCTCGTGGTCGAGGTACGTCTGCACGCATCGCCGTACATCGGGATCGTCAGCGGATCCCGTATTGCCCAACGCGACGAGCGCGTTGCGCCGCACCCAACGCGGGTCACGATCTGCGACGTACCACCGACCCCATCGCCGAAGGATCTCGGCGTCGCCGGCATCGAGCATCTCGATCAGCGATACCCATGGCTCGAGCGCGGGCTCCGTGGTCGGGTGCTTCGTCGCGAACCGGACGGTCGGCGGGCACACGGTTTGGCAGTCATCACATCCGTAGATCCGATCCCCGATTGCCGATCTCCACTCGCGGGCCATGATCCCCGGCTTCTGGATGATCCATGCCAGACAACGCCCGGCATCGATCACACCGGGAGCGATGATCGCGTTCGTTGGGCATGCATCGAGGCACCGTCGGCAGGATCCACAGCCATCGGGCACTTGCTCGGGAGCGACCGGCAGCGGCGCCGTGGTGATCACGCAACCGAGCACGAACCAGCTGCCGGCGCCCGGCAACAAGATGTTGGCGTTCTTGCCGAACCAACCGATGCCGGCGCGGTAGGCAACCTCGCGATCGACGATCGAGTTGTCATCGGCGAACACCACTGCCCGCCACCCATCGCGTCGCAGTCGGAGTGCGACTGCCTGCAAACCGACTCGCAGCGGGGCGTAGTGGTCCCTCCAGGCGTAGCGGGCGATCCGTCCCTGCGCACCCGCCGGTGCTTCGGGTTGTTCGGCATAGTACGAGCGGGCACCGACGAGCACCGCACGCGCTCCATCGACGGCTCGGCCGGGGTCGGTCGATCGTTGCGGGTTCTTGTACGTGAACTGCAGCCCGTCGTGCAGTCCCGCCTCCTTGCGCCGCAGCAGTTCTGCCCGCGCCCGCTCCAGGATCTCCGCGTTGCAGACACCGACATGCGAGATGTCGTGGCTTGCTGCAATTTCAACCAGTTGGCGGAGATATGACTCGTCAACAGAAGGCGGCGACGGCGTCGGTCTCACTGTGACGCAGCGTAGGCATCATTCCCGCCTTTACGAGCAAACGCACCACACGCATTTCGTCGTCATCGAGCGAAACCGATTCGACCGCGGCGGGCGACAGCACGTGGGTCACGACGCAGTCGGCGCACGTCGCCGTAGCACGCATGCAACACGTGTCGCACGAGATGACCAGTGATGTTGACTTCGTACCTGTTTTGGTAACTGCATTGGTAACCATCGGGACACGTCCTTGCTGAGTTCGGGCTCCACCCACGGCCATCATCACAAAAGGGTGTTACACACCTCGCCCCGTTGCTGTGAGTCCGGCTGTCAACGACGGAGGAGCACCAGGAAGTCGTCGGAGGAGACGGTGTTGGCGCCTGCGGCCGCCACGTCGGTGATGATGGCTCGATCATTGGTCACGACCACCACGGGTTTGTTCACGTCGACCGCGGCCACCTCCGCGCGCAACACGTCGTCCGCCGACACACCTGCTGGCGAGTAGACGATCCTCACCCTCCGCCGCGTCGACGTGTGAGCCCCCTCGATGGTCGCCCCGTCGAAGACGATGGTCATCGCCATGTGCCATCGCTTCGCCAGGTTCTCGGCGGCTGTCACGCATCGCTCGCGCTGTTGGTCGAGCTCGAGCGCCGGCCAGCCCAGCTTGGCAACGTTGTAACCGTCGATGAACATCGCGGACCCCTTGGTGCGCAACAGAACCTCTGCAGCCTCGACGGTGCCCGCCCGCACACCCCCTGGAAGCCGTATCGGGGTCCGTCGTGGCCGGCCGACGCGCGCCTGTGGCGCCGGGTCTGGTGGAAGCTCATCACCCGCTGTGAGCTCGGCGAGCGCATCGGCCAGCATGCGGGCAATCTCGGACGAAGCCGACGCGGCATCTTCGACGAGGCTACGCACGGCAGACGTATCGATGGATGCAGCGAGCGGAAGATCAATCGGTTCTGGTATCTGGCGACGTGCTTCGAGTAGCTCTGACTCGACCTTGGCGAGCGCCTGAGCGGCAGCGTGCTCGGCCCGCTGCGATTCGCGCAGCCGTTGGCGAAGCTCATCGAGCTCCACGCGCAGGCGATCGCGCTCCGCCGCCAGCGGAGCCTTGGCCAGGCGCTCTCGCTGCAGTTCGTCGGCGAGACCGAGGAGCTCGGCGCTGACCCGGGCCGCTGCTCCTTGGGCAGCCACGCGGCGGCGCTCCTCGCGTCGCAGGGCTGTCATGTCGTCGATGATCTTGTCCGGCAACGCCGTCCCGATGGTCTCTTCCCAACCGTCCGGGCGAGACAGCCACAACACACCGACTTGGTCGATCAACTCGATCGTGGCAACGGACGCCAGCCGCCGTCGAAATTCGTCATCGCCCTCGACTGCGGCACGAACCTGTTTCAGCGCGGTAGGAGGCAACTTATGAAATCGGAGGAAAGGCTTGAGCTGCACAGGGAACGGCAAGGGCGGCCGCACCTTGGCACCAGCAGCGGCAATCCCCACCGCAAATTCGAGGGCGTATCGAAGCGCTTCGTCCGGCACGTCAGCTGCAATGTCGGCACTCACCTGATCCACTGTACCGAGGCGTGTTCCCACGGTATTTTCCATGCAGACGAACACCTGTTCTTGACTTCGAACGCCTGTTCGTGATGGACTGCATCGATGCGCACAGCAGCCGGGGGGCAGCGCTCCTTCGATGATCTCGGTACACCGCTGTCCGATGTCACGTTCTGCGTGCTGGACATCGAAACGACCGGTGGCGATCGCAACACGGATCTCATCACCGAGATCGGGATAGTCAAAGTCCGCGCCGGCCAGTGCCTCGGCACGCTGCAGACCCTGGTCAACCCGGGACGGGCCATTCCTCCGATGATCACGATGCTCACCGGGATCAGCGAATCGATGGTCGTCCGCGCTCCCGCGATCGACGCGGTTCTCCCGGCCATGATCGAGTTCCTCGGCGACGCGGTCGTTGTCGGTCACAACGTCGGGTTCGACATGGCATTCATCAATTCCGCGCTGACACGGCGCGGTGATCCTGAGATCGTCAATCCGGTGATCGACACCCTGCCGCTGGCACGGCGCCTCATCCGCGACGAGGTGCCCGACTGCCGGCTCGGGACATTGGCGTCGCGGTTTCGTCTCGATCATCGACCATCGCACCGCGCACTCGACGACGCGCTGGCCACCACCGACCTCCTCCACTTCCTGCTCGAGCGCTCTGCCGGCCTCGGTGTGCTGGGCCTCGACGACCTGATCGCGCTCCCCCGTATCGGCGCTCATCCCCAGGCCGGCAAGCTGCGAATGACTTCGGCGCTGCCGCGAACCCCGGGTGTCTACCTGTTCCATGGAGCCAACGACAAGGTGCTCTATGTCGGCAAGGCCACGAACCTGCGCCAGCGCGTACGCAGCTACTTCGGCTCCGACGATCGACGCAAGATCGGCACGCTGCTTCGAGAGGCGCAACGCATCTCTCACGTCACCACCCCCAACGTTCTCACGGCTGAAGTCCTGGAACTGCGCTACCTGCAGCACCTCGCCCCCCGTTACAACAAGGTCGGTACGTCTCCGCAGAAGTACCGCTACGTACGGTTGAGCACTGACGAAAGCTGGCCTCGTTTGTCGGTCGTCAACGAGGCAACAGGTGCCGGCGTGCATCTCGGACCGTTGCCCTCGAGAGCCAATGCCGACGCTGTCGTCGAGGCGCTGCAATCCGTCTTCGCGCTGCGCCGCTGTACGACGCGACTCGGGCGAGCGTTTCAACCGAAGCCCACGGCCATCACATGCACGCCGGCGCAGTTGGGCGTGGCGATGTGTCCATGCGCCGGAGCAGCCGACGAGAAGGTCTACTCGCAGATCGTCGCGAATGCGGTTCAGGCGATGACGACTTCACCGGGCGTTGTCATCGTCGCCTTGCAGACGCGCATGTCATCGCTGTCGGCGGCTCGACGATACGAAGAGGCTGCCCAAGTGCGTGATCGAGCCATGGCGTTTTCCAACGCAATGCGTCGTCAGCGACTCACCGATCGCCTCCGCGAGGCCGGCGACGTCGGTGTGCAGATCGACAGCACGATGCTGCACGTCCGCAACGGATTGCTGATCGGAACCGCCCAGGACGGGCAGCTCGAGATCGGCCTCCCCATTCCGCCTCCCGATCAACCTGTGTTCGCGGCGCAGTTGCCCCGGCACGTTGTCGATGAGGTCCTGTGTCTGGCACGAGCCTTCGAACGGATCGGGCACCGAGTCACCGTGTTGTGGTGCGACGGCCGCTGGCAATGGCCGATCGAAAAGGTCCCCGAGGTCGTCGGGCGCGCTCCGATGCAGCTACCTGAATCCGAGCTTGCCGCCTAGCCCCGCGGCGACTACTCGTCGGATTCGATGATCGCGCCACCGTGATCGATGCGCAGCACCTTGGTGTGGCCATCGCCGGGCATGCGCGCCGCCAGTTCATCGGCGTCGTCGTATGGGCACATCGCCGCGACGGTCGGCCCCGATCCGGACAACCAGGAGCACCAGGCACCCGCCTCGAGCGCGGCCTGGAGGGCAACCTTCGAAGGCTCGGCCGAGGCCAGACGCCGATCCTGATGGAGGCGGTCCTGTGTTGCACTGCGCAATGCATCGGTATCGCCTGCAGCCAGAGCGGCCACGAGCAATGCGGTGCGGCCGATGTTGAACACGGCATCGGCCAGCGGCACGTCGCGGCCCATCTTGGTGCGCGACTCGTCGGTAGAGGTTGTGAACGAGGGGATCCACACGACCACTGCAGGATCGAACGCCAGCGGGATTCGCACGGCGTGGCCGTCGGCCGTGGCGACGATGCCCCCGAACAGGGACGCGGCGACGTTGTCGGCATGACCTTCGAGCTCGGCGGCCAGCGCCAGCATCGTCGGTGAACGCGCTGCCAAGTGATCTGGATCGCTGCCGTATCGCTGCGCGTGAGCGGTGACGATCCCGGCGATGCGAACAGCACCGCTGAATCCAAGCCCCCGGCCAACCGGGATCGGTGAGCACACCCACAGATCACCCTGGCCGCCGGCGCGGCGGAAAGCGATGCCAGCCGGGTGGAACTGGTCCACCCGTTGCGCTCGAGCAGGTATGTCACCCTCGATCACCCCGGCTTCGACGTGCAGCGACAGCGCCATGCCGAGCGTGTCGAAACCAGGTCCAACATTCGCCGATGACGCCGGAACGCGAACGATCACGATTGGTCAGACTGCAGATCGGCCGCGACTGCCTGGGACTCATGCACCCAACGGTCGAGAGTCCGTGCGGCATGTCCTTCGTCGATCGACGACGTCGCCAGCACGACGCCCTCCTCCAACGAATCGACAACGCCTGCGACGACCAGACCGGCGGCAGCATTGAGCAACACGATGTTGCGATGTGCACCGTGCTCGCCTTTCATCACGCGCCGTACCGCCTCGGCATTTTGGGGCGGAGTCCCACCCACCAGCTCGTCGGGGATGGCGGGGGCGAAACCCAGCGCGACGGGATCGACCGTGAAGGTTCGCACGTTGTCGTCGTCGAGAGCCAGCACGGTCGACGTGCCGGTGGTCGTTAGTTCGTCGAGGCCACCACCGTGAACCACCCACGCACGCTCGGTGCCGTGCAGACGCAGCGAGGCCAGCATCCGTTCGGCAACCAACGGATTGGCGACGCCGATCAGCTGGCGCCGGACCCGACCAGGGTTGGCCATGGGGCCGAGCACGTTGAAGACGGTGGCAATTCCGATCTCACGTCGGCTGGGCGCGGCGAAGCGGAATGCCGGATGGAACTTGGGCGCCAGGCAGAAGCCGATCCCGACCTCTTCGACGCAGCGCAACACTCCTTCCGGCGACAGCTCGATAGCCACGCCCAGCTCCTCGAGGACGTCCGCAGCGCCACACTGCGACGAGGCCGCACGCGCTCCGTGCTTGCACACCGGCACCCCTGCGCCTGCCACGACGATTGCCGCCATCGTGCTGACGTTGATGGAATGGCTGCGGTCACCACCGGTGCCGACGATGTCGACGGACCGGGAGCGCAACTCCTCGCTGAGCGGCACCAGCGAGGCTGCGTCGAGCACGGCGTCGAGCAGGCCACTCAGCTCTTCGGGTGTTTCCCCCTTGGCGCGCAACGCCACAACGAAGCCGATGAGCTGCGCCGCCGTGGCGTCGCCCGACAGGATGGTTGCCATGGCGGCCCGAGCGTGCGCCGCCGGGAGGTCGCGACCCTCGACGAGCTCGGTCAAGAGCGCGGGCCAGCCGCCCAGGTCCGCGAGTTCGCTCATCCGTTCAGGCTATGCGGTGCGACGACGTTGGCGGATCATCCGCCTGCGCTCGCGCTCCGTCGCCCCACCCCAGATTCCAGCCTTCTCGCGAGCCTGTAATGCGTGCTCGAGACAGGCGATGCGCACATCGCAACCGGCACAGACCGACTTCGCCTCCAATGCCAAGTCGTCGTCGTCCGGGTAGAACATGGCCGCCTCCAGCCCCCGGCATGCCCCCAACTCTCGCCATACGATCTCTTTGACCGACACGACTGATGTTCTCCTGAGTTTTGGCCCCACTGACGGTAGATCACCGTTTCAGCGCGCGTGAATCTAGGCTCACTTGGTCGGCTTGACCAGACCCTTTTTCAGGAAATTGTCAGGAACGTGTAACAGTTCTGCGCGCTCAGCAACCGTTGAGGTCACCCAGTAGCTCACTGACCGTGGCACCGGAGAGCTCGGTCTCCTCGGAATATTGCGGATGCTCCATGGCCAGCACCACACCGGGGCCGAAGGCCGCTCGCTGTTCCTTGGACAGTTCGAAACTGAGGTAGTGGACTGCCGCTGTGACATCGGCGCGGGTCAGCTGAGCTGCATGTTTGCTGTCGACGGTGCCGTGCACGACGTCGCCGTTCGGCAACCGCAGCACAACGGATCGCTCGATGCCGACCAGCTTCGGGAGCCATTCACGAACCGCCTCGTCGGATGTCAGCTCGATGAACAACGTCGCGCAGAGCTGACCCATCTCCGGGATGAGCGGGTTGTAGGCATCGAGCTCGTCCTGGATGCCTTCGTCCGTCGTGATCCCCTCGACCCTGGCCATCTCCTGGATCTGGAAGCGAATCGTCTCACGGTTCTCGAAAGCGACGCTGACGATGGTGCCGACAGCGACACGACGACGGCTGCGCAACTCGATCATCTGAGTTCGAAGCGACTCGCGTCCCCGCTCATAGGCACGGAGGTCCTCGATGTCGGAAACGCTCAGCTTGCGGCTGGAAAATGCGGTGCTCATCTCGGGGCCACCTCCTCGGCGATCCCGTAGGCGCGGGCGATGAGTTGGAGCGGATGCAGTGGTTCCTCGCCCGTCTGCTCGGTTATCGCCGTGTTTGCCAGATGACAATCGCCGACCACGACGTCGCCATTGGCCTTACGGATCAAGTCGGCGAGCTTCTCCGCGATCGACACGCTGATACCGGCATTTTCGGCACGAAGTCCCCACATCCCATCGATCCCGCTGCACTGCTGGACGAGCGTCACCTTTGCGCCGGTCAATTTGATCAGGTCACGGCTCTTCAGGCCGATGTTCTGTGCCCGCAGGTGGCACGGCGAGTGATAGGTCACGGTTTCGGGGATCGTGCCGTGGAAGTCGGTGTCCAGGGTGGTGCCGTCGGCTTTGTGGACCCTCATCAGATACTCGGCGGCGTCGAAGGTGTGCTCGCCTACCAACTTCGCGTCGGCGCCTCCGACGTAGTCGATGTAGTCCTTCTTCAAGACGTACCCGCAGGTCGGCTGCGGGACGACGATGTCGTACCCCCGTCGCACCGACGCAGCCAGCGCTTTGACGTTCTTCCTCGCGACCTTGGTGAACTCCTCGACGTCGCCGCTGTGCAGCCACGGCGCGCCGCAACAGCCGGTGCCGTCGGCAAGCGTGCATTCGATGCCATTGCGTTCGTACACCTTGACGAGGTCATGACCGATCGACGGTTGCTGATACTCGACCAAACATGTCGGGAAGATTGCGACACGTCCCTGCCGTTTGGCTATGCGCACTCGCGGGCGGCGTTTGAACCACGTCGTAAATCGTTGACGGGCGTACGGCGGCAGCAGGCGCACGCTCGATACGCCGGTCACCACCTCCATCGCCTTGCGAACCACCGAACCCTGCTTGGCACCGATCATCTTGTTGGCGACAGGCGCGGTGAGGGAGGCAGCCTTGCCGAGGAGATCAGTATGACCCATGACTGTGTCTGTCACCCGTGAGCGGATGCTGAACTGGTCGTTGGCGTGACGCATCGCATCGGCGCGCAGCATCAACCTCGGGAAATCGATCGCCCACTCGTGCAGCTCAGGGATGTAAGGACAGTTGATGTAGCACAGCTTGCACTGGAAGCATTCGTCGACGACCTGATCCTGTTGCGCTGGAGTCAATCGACCCGCGTCTTGATCGTCGTGACGATCGATCATCTCGAACAAGGTCGGGAACGAGGTGCAGAACTTGAAGCACAAGCGGCATCCGTGGCACAGATCGAAGACCCGGGTCATCTCCCCGCGGACGTCGGCTTCGTCGAAGTACTTGGGGTGCTTGGGGTCGGAGGTGATGGTCATACGGGGCGGCGAAAACCATTCCGCGAGGGCTCGTTGAGGAGCACGATAATGCGCTCAGGGGAGCCCCTCGCTCAACTGATGCTGTCGAGACCTTGCTGGAAGCGACCCGCATGGCTCTTCTCGGCGCGCGCCAGCGTCTCGAACCAATCGGCAACCTCTGAGAACCCTTCCTCGCGGGCGGTCTTCGCGAAGCCCGGGTACATCTGTGTGTACTCATAGGTCTCGCCGACAACAGCCGACCTGAGGTTGTCTGCCGAGTCCCCGATCGGCTCGCCCGTCACCGGATCACCGACCTCAGCAAGGTATTCGAGGTGTCCATGGGCGTGGCCGGTCTCGCCTTCGGCAACCGACCGGAACAACGCTGAGGTGTCGGGGTAGCCCTCGACATCGGCATTTTGGGCGAACCACATGTAGCGCCGATTGGCTTGGCTCTCGGCGGCAAAGGCCTCTTTCAGGTTCTCATGGGTCTTGGTGCCTTCGAGGCTCATGCTGTTGGCTCCTTACCGATTGCGGCGACTGTATTGCACCTCCTGATAGTTGACAACTCATGCAGATAAGGCCATCGGTTGGGCACCGCTGGACCAGGGACTTGTCCCTAGGATGTCGCCAATGCCTCCGCCGATTCCCTTTCGACGCACCGACATGGTTGACCGGTTGGAGGCCGAATCATTCGACGTCCTGGTGATCGGTGGCGGTATCACCGGAACTGGTGTCGCTCTGGATGCGGCCGCCCGGGCCCTGCGAACCGCCCTCGTGGAGCGCGATGACTTTGCCTCCGGCACGTCATCGAAGAGCTCGAAGCTGGTGCACGGCGGTCTGCGCTACCTGCAGCAGGGCGAGATTCGCCTCGTCTACCAGGCACTACGCGAGCGCGAGAGGCTGCGCAAGAACGCTCCGCACCTCGTCAAGGTGCTGCCGTTCATGATCCCCATCCTCACCAGGGATGGCGT
>JANMRB010000130.1:0-16439 GCA_031370825.1 Ilumatobacteraceae bacterium | reverse complement strand
AGTCATCGGTGATGCCGATTGGGCTCGCCGCATCCGCGGGCTGCGCTGCAACGCATCCCGGATGAGCCACGCCGAGCTCGACGAAGCGGAGGTTCTCGACGATGGCGACGTGCATGAACTGGCCAACGAGTACCGCGCCCTCGTCGAGAAGATGCCGTGGCTCAACGTGCTCGGCGGATGTTGCGGCTCCGACCTACGCCATGTGACAGAGATCGTGCGCGTGCTACGCGCCTGACGGAGTGTCTCTCGCCCACCCGGGGTGGCGCCAAACACTCCGGTCCACCCCACAGCACATCTCCATCGCGCCTGCGTGCGTGCGGGCTGTACGCCCGGAGGGACTCGAACCCCCAACCGTCTGATCCGAAGGCTGCGCCGGGTCCGCCCAACTGGTGTTGAGGGTGCCGATTCATGCCGTCTGGGCTGGAGGTTCGCGACGGCGTGGACGAGGCATCATGATTCAGCATGGTCGCATATCAGACGAACTGATACAAACCCGATACTGTTTCGAGGTCAGTTCGAGGATGCACGACGCACAATCCGCCGGCTGGTAGATGCCCTCGACGTTGGCGATCCGTCGCCGAGCCACTGACATTTGCGACGTGGGCGCCACGCGGCTCTCGACGACTGCGGATCCACGCCGGGTATGGATGCCCTGAGCGGACCATCGGCCTTCGCTACTTCGCCGGCAAGGTGGGCGCGCCGAGCTGAATGGGCGGCACTATCAGCGCGTCCGGCTTCGTGTCACGCCCAGGGGTTGACGACTCCGAGCGGGGCGAACCGCTCGAAGTCGTGGACGTTACGCGTGACCATGATCATCCCGTGCACCAGGGCGGTCGCACCGATCAGGGCGTCGCGAAAGGGCGCGGGGTCTGGGACGTGCAACGCGGCGGCCTGAGTGGCCACTGACGCATCGACGGGCACGATTCGATCGGAGAATGCAGGCACGACGCTGTTGTCGAGCCAGCCGCGCAGGACCTCGCCCTTGGCCGGGTCGCTTCGCTCGGCGAGCAGCACGCCGTGCTCGAGTTCATGCAACGAGATCACGGATATGAACATCAGTACCGCAGGAACGTCGTTGGCCCAATCGATGACACCGCGATGCGCTTTTCCGGATTTGGCCTTGCGAAGCTCTGACACAACGTTGGTGTCGAGCAGGTACATCAGTCGAACCGTGCGGGCTCGGCTGCATCTCCGATGGCCGGGATCTCGAAGTCGATGTCTTCGATACCTCTCGGCTCGGAGAGCAGTTCGATCATGCTCGTCTGGTTCGCGGCGAGCTGCTTGTAACTCTCGAAGGTCAATAAAACATGAGAGGGACGACCTCGGTCTGTGATGTAGACCGGTCCTGATTGGGCTGCTCTCTTGGCGCCGCCCGTGTCCTGGTTGAACTCTCGACTGGTCAGTTTGTTGGTCTTCATGATGACCTCCTCGGCACGTCGTTGTAGCAATGTTACTACAAAGGGTAGGCGCAAGCAACGCCCTCCGCTGGACGAGACAGCACGCTGTAACACCAGCGATGGGGTTGACAAACCGCGGCTGAGGGGATGAAGTTCGGGTTGGCTCGGGTGACGTCGGTCAAGGGGATTGGTGCTGAGCGATCAGCCCGCGTGACACCATGACGGCGGGATCCTGCAGGTGGCTGCGATTGTGCTTCGAGCACGTATTACACCTTCTTTCGATTGATGATCCCGACCGGGCCTCCGACAACAGAGCGAGGAGGTAGTGATGGAGGTGATCATCGACTGGTGCGCCGGTCTCGATGTGCATACTGTGGCCGGCCATCGAGTAGCCGAGCCGCCGGCGCGAGCCGAGATCGAGGACCGACGCCAGGTACAACCAGCCTTCACCGGTCGCGATGTAGGTGATGTCTTGGCACCACGCCACATCGGGCTTACCGGGTGTGAACGCTCGACCGACGAGGTCGGGGATCCACCGGACCGGACCTTGACCATCCGGCTACCCGACGGACAAATCATGACCACCGGCCCACCCAAACGCGGCGCGGCATGAACCGCTTTGTTGGGCAGTTCACTGATCGAAGATCACCAGATCGAGCTCGTCGAGACTCTCGGTCGCGGCGATCATGTCGAGTTGCACGATCTTTCCGTTGTCGGTCGTGACATCCCAGACGACTTTCGGATGTCCGCCGGGGGCCCACACGATGCCGACGGTTCCGTCGATCAGCGCCGGCTGTGCGGCGAGCGCGCGACCCGAGAACACGCGGGCGACGGCTTCTGCTCCGCGGACCTCGGGCGGGGAGCCCATCTGTACACCGGTCGCGTCCGCTCGCAAGACAACTGCGGGGTCGAGCAAGGTGACAAGTGCTTCGAAGTTGCCGCTGCGCGAGGCGGCGAGAAAGGCGTCGACCACGACGCGTTGGCCGGTCACGTCGGCGTCAGGAACAAGGTCCGATCCGCGAACTCGGCGGCGAGCCCGACTGGCGAGTTGCTTGGCCGCGTTCGGCGACCGCCCGAGGATCGTCGCGATCTCCTCGAAGGGCACGGCGAACATGTCGTGCAAGACGAACGCCAGTCGCTCGGCCGGAGCCAGCGCGCCGAGCACCACGAGCAGGGCGGGGCCGAGCGACTCGGCAAGGAGCGCTTCGTACTCAGGATCGCCTCCGGCGGCCGGGGGCACGATGGCGTCGGCCGCGCCGATGGGCTCGGATCGTTCTCGTCGTGTCGAATGGGAACGCAGCATGTCCAGCGAGACGCGGGCGACGACAGTTGTCAACCAACCACCGAGGTTGTCGATGAGGCTCGCGTCCGAACGGCTGAGACGCAGCCACGCCTCTTGCACTGCATCGTCGGCGTCGCTGAGTGAGCCGAGCATCCTGATGGCAACCGCTCGCAGATGGGGCCGATGCTCCTCGAATCGTTCTGCAAGCCAATCGTGTTCGTCGGCCACTGTTACCTTCTTCCGTCGCGGTCCGTCATAGCACTGACGATCCACGCAGGGTCGAGGTAACACAAGGAGCGTTGCTATGACATCGGGAATGAAGACGATCGTCTGCCCAGTCACCGACCTGGACGCGGCCAAGGTGCAATATTCGGCGCTACTCGGTGTCGCGCCGTCGATGGATGAGCCGTACTACGTGTCGGTGGTGGCAAGCTCATCGCCACAGTGAAGGACGCCGATGGAAATATCATCGGTCTTCTGCAAGCGCCGGCCGGCGGATGGAGGTAGGAGGGCCCCCTCAACACAATGCAATCCGACATGCAAACCGACGTCGGCACGGCTCGCATCGACATCCGTGCAGTAGGCCCCGAACCTGGCCTGGCCCGTGCCCTTGCCGACGTTCTGATCGATTGTGTGGAGGGAGGGGCATCGGTCGGCTTCATGTTGCCGCTCGAGCCGCAGCGGGCCGAGGACTTCTGGGCCGCAACGCTCGAGAGTGTGCACCGCGGCGAGCGCGTCGTGTTCGTCGCCGAAGAACACGGTTCCGGCGAAGTGGCTGGAACTGTGATCGGCACTGTGATCGGGACGGTGCAAGTGATCTTCACGGCACCGGAGAACCAACCGCATCGTGGCGAGATCGCCAAGATGTTGGTGCACCGCCGTGCCCGACGCCGCGGGGTTGCCGAAGCGCTGATGCGAGCGGCCGAGTCGGCTGCGATCGAGGCGGGTAAATCGCTGCTTGTGCTCGACACCAGCAGCGGCGACGCCGAGCGGGTCTATATGCGATTGGGCTGGCAGCGCGTTGGGATCATTCCGTCGTACGCCATGTGGCCGCTCGGTGGATTCGTGGACACGACGGTGTTCTACAAGCAGTTGACCGCGGCTGAGGAACGCTGAGCGCTATTGGTTGCCGTTACTTGCGGCGGTCGCCCTTGTCGCCCTGACCAGGCTTTGCAACGGTCTTGGCCTTCTTGCGCACATCCTGGGCGAGTGACCGTGAAACATCGACGCTCTCGGCAATTCTGCCTTTCTCGTCGCGCCGTATGAATCGCTTGTCACCTTTGGTGGGTTCGATGAGCTCACGTTTGTTGGGCATGGCTTCGCGTATACCCGATCACTCGCCCCGCAATACGTAAAGAAGAACTCAGCGACCCTTGGCAGTCGTTGTGGAGGCTGAGAGCTGCGTTGAGCTCGTTAGCCAACTCCTCGCGCTCGGCGCCCTCTTCGGAGTCCGCCAGCGACGTCAGAAGCTTCTTCGCGGCCCGGTGGTCGGCCTTGAGCATGGATGCTGCACGGGGCGAGTGACACTGCGGCCCGTTTGGCCGTTGAATCCGCCGGGTAGCTGTAGGGAAATCACCAACCCTCGATTTTCTGACCACGAAAGCGAGAAATCGATGCCACAGCAAGCATTGAGTGCCAAACGCGAACGGCAGTACAAACACATCAAAGAGGGTCTCAAGGGGCGAGGCGAGAGCGAAGACACGGCCCAGGAGGTTGCGGCTCGCACGGTCAACAAGGAGCGAGCTCGGGCGGGCGAGGCCAAGGAGTCGAGCAGAAGCTCGATCGATGACATCTCCTCCGGACGGCGAGGTGGCCTGCGATCACACAGCGGTCCAGGCGGGCGCACCAGGGATCAGTTGTACAACGAGGCCAAGGACAAGGGCATCAAGGGTCGGTCGAAGATGACCAAAGCCCAACTCGAGCGAGCAGTCGGCCGCTAGACGAATCGCTCAGTTCTCGTGGCGAGCCGCTGACATCTCGATGGGAGTTTCGACGGTATCGGCACCGGATGGACACGACGCTCGACGCGACTGGCGCCACCGTCTGAGAACAAGCTGCAGCGCAATCCCGCCGACCACCAGAGCAATCGCGCCGAACATCGCGACGCCGACAGCAGTACCAAGCCCGATAGCAACGAGAAAGCCGGCGATCGGCCCGGCGCAACATGCCGCGCAGGCGACGACGCCGACCCCGACGAGCGCCGCGCCTTGCCTCGCACCTTCCCGACTGGTGCTCATCGGCGCGCTCCGAAGAGCGCCACGAGAACGGGCAGCGCATCGTCGGAAGCACGGACTTCCAGGGCTGGACCCCGCCCGTCGATGGTGATGGCGAAGCTGAAGAACTGACAGCAATCCTGCTCGGCGATGGTGAGACGCATCACTTCGTCGAGCGGCGTCGTCGAGTCGAACGTGACCCGCATTCCGCTTTCGATCGTTTCGCGTATCGCGACGTGCGTGAGGAGAGACTGCCACTCGCCGAGGCGGCCGGGCATCGCTGCTGCTGACAAGCCGCAGGCGATCGGGACCTCGTCGCTGTCGTTGGCCGGTTTGGGAACAAGTGTCACCGCATCACTCGCATCAGTCGTATCGGTGATGCAGCCGCACTGCTCGTCGCACGGTCCATCGGGCCGATGTAGTTCGAGACTTACGGCGGCTCGCTGAAGCTCGTCGATGAGGGTCATCAGCTCGACGATCTGAGCCTGCGCGCTGCCCAGTTTGTCGGCAACGACAGTCCGCAGGCGGTCTTGCACGACACCGCATTGACCACCGTCCCACGCGAGGGTCAGATCCGCGATCTCTTCGAGGCTGCAGCCAAGTTGTTTGGCCCGAGCGATGAAGGCCAAACGTTCGACTGTGCGCTCGTCGTACAAGCGATAGCCCGCTGGTGTTCGTGCAGGCTGGGGGAGCAGGCCGATCTCCTCGTAGTAGCGCAGCGTCGCTGCGGTGAAGCCGCTTCGATCGGCGACATCTTTGATCCTGTACGTGATCGTCACTTCGTCAGCGTAAACCATCAAGTCCGCTTGAAGGTCAAGCGATTCTCCGGGGGAACTAGGCCTCGAATCGGATGATGGCTCGGTTCACAGCAGAGATGTCGGAGGGGAGAACCCGATGCCCGCTCGGGATCCGTAGGCCCACCTGGCGCGATGAGGTACCGGCATCGAGGATTGCTTGCAGGGCTCGTGCGACCTCCGCTTCGTCCGTCACCAGCGTCCCAGTCATCGATTGGGCCTGACCACCGTGGTGCACAGTGGCAGCCCTGGCGCCGGCGAAGTTCGCTCGCCACGAGGCAGGAGTGACGACGATCGCCTGACCGCCCACATGGTGCCAGCCGACCGGAATGCGGTACATACGTCCGCTGCGGCGGCCGCTGAACTCGATCAGCGCGACGTTCTTCATCCGTGGCCCGAAACGCGAACCGAGCAGGGCTCGCATCAACGGGTTGAGGACGCGGACCACGATTGCCGGCGGTCGAGCGTCGCGAACCTTGCCACTCATATCAGTACTCGTATCAGCACTCATGTCGATTGCGTCTGATCGACGAAGCGGCCGATCGCCGCAGTGACACCGCCCGCGCCGGCGTCGACCGGCTCGAGATAGAACCGCGCCCACGTGGCGTGTTCGTCCTCGACACCGAAGATGACCACGCCGCGCATCAGGTGATCCGCACCGTCCGGACGAGTACCGCGCATCCCCCATTCCGACCATATGACATTCCCTTGTTCGACATCGCCGTGTTCTGCCGTTCGCAACACCTCGGCAGTGATGTCAGGAACTCCCGCGAAGATCCGTTCCCAATTCGTGCGGACCTGCGACCGTCCGACGAAGCCGCAACCCGGATGAGCTGGTGTCTCGTTGCGATAGTCGGTGGCGAAGCAAGCGACGACCGCATCGAGATCGTGATTGTTGACTGCGCCCACAAGACGATCGACGAGTTGCTGTTCAACTGTCATGATCATTCCTCAATTCTATTCCAGCTGGCTAGAATGAAATGAGTATGGACCCCAAACGGGCTCCGGTCAAGCCGGCCAGGATGTACGACGCGACTGCACGTCGGGAACGGGCAAGGGAGTTGCGCGCTTCGACGCTGCATGTTGCCTACGAGATGTTCCAAGCGAACGGCTTCGCGGCCACAACCGTGGAATCGATTGCCCAGGCCGCCGCAGTTTCCGCGGCAACGATCTACAAGACATACGGGGGCAAGGCCGGTCTCGTCCGTGCCCTGTGCGACCGGGCACTCGCCGGTACTGGACCCATTCCTGCCGAGGAACGCTTCGACGCCTTTCGGTCGGTGAAGGATCCGCGGAACGTGATCGAGGGTTGGGGTCGTCTCACAAGCGAAGTGTCGCCCCGCATCTCGCCACTTCTGTTGTGGCTGCGAGAGGCCGGTCGCCTCGATGCTGACGCCGCAGCCCTCTTCCGCGAGCTCGATGGCAAGCGTCTGCGACGCATGGCCGACAACGCCGGCTTTCTGGCTGACGCCCGCCACCTGCGACACGGCGTCACCAAGCAGGACGCACGGGACATCATGTGGTTCTTGACGGCACCCGATACCTACGACCTCCTCGTCAACCAGCGACGGTGGTCCATCCGCAAGTATTCGAACTGGATGGCCGAGACGATGGCGGCGGCGCTTCTATGAGGAGCTAGGGCAGGATCAGATGCATGTCGCCGAACTCATGCCACAGGTAGCCACACTCCAGGCTCGCGGCGTACGACGACTCCAGCAGGGCACGGCCGGCCACGGCCTCGAGCATCAGCAGATGGGACGCCTCCGGCTCATGCCACCCGGTCAGCAGACCGTCGACGACACGTACCCCTCGTTGCGGCAACCCAATGTCCGTCGTCGAGCCTTGTCGACAGATGCACGACGAGCTTCGTTCCGTCGATCGATGTGGCGGCCACGGCAGCCGGCACAACCGCGGACGTGTTGATCACGACAAGGTCGCCGACACGTAGTTGCGACGGCAGCGTCGCGAACGTGGTGTGGGTGAGGCGCCTGCTGCTGCGTTCGGCAACCAGCATCCGCACCGCGTCGCGGGTCATGCCACGCGCCTCGGGCGGTTCGCCGGCCTCGAGGTGAGCGGGCAGTTCAAACGACAATCGACCCGTCGGACCTGCGACTGTCACAGATGGTGTGATGGTGGCGGCGTTCACCGCTTCACCTCCGACAGTTCGCTGGCGCGGTACCTGCCGCTGTCCGGCGCCGCGAGAAGCAACCGTCGTAGTGCCGGCACGACCGTCTCCGGCAATGGGCGATCGGAGATGTCCTCGCCGGGGAACGCCGCCTGGTGCATCTCTGTGCGCATGTCGCCCGGGTCGAACCAATACACGTGGACGTCGGGCTCCTCGGTGGCGAGCACGTTCGACAACTGCTCGAGCGCCGCCTTCGACGATCCGTAGCCACCCCAGCCCGCGTATCCCTCGATGGCAGCGTCGGAGGTGATGTCCACCACGGTGCCGTGAGAGGTCCTGAGCATGGGCAACGTTGCCTGGACAAGAGCAAGGGGAGCGATGACGTTGACGGCCAGCACGTGTTCGAGCTCTGCCAGCGGGTACGCCTCCAAGTTCGGCTGCGGCGACGGGCCCAGGACGCTGGCGTTGTTGACCAGCAGGTCGAGGCCGCCGAGCTCCGAGACCGCCTCGACGAGCGCGGCGCGATGTCGAGGGTCGGCGACGTCTCCGGCTATGCCTCGAACGACGGAGCCGGCGGCATCACCGCCCGATGCTGCCTGCAACGTGAGCACCGCCGCGTCCAGAGCGGATGGATCCCTGCCGTCGATCACGACATTCCACCCGTCCTCGACGAGATCGAGGGCCAGTGCCAGGCCGAAACCCTTCGAACCCCCGGTGATCAAAGCTGCCTTCACTACCGCATTCATGGCGATCCTTCCCACGTCCCGCTGGCGGCGGGAGCGCTTGATACACCATTTAAGCAAGTGATAGCTTTCTTTATTCCTCGTTGAGGCAAAAGTTTTCGTCACACGAAACTTCTACGGAATCGTCGCGAACGCTCGCACCGTGAACGTGCCCAACCCCTCGATCTTCGGCGGCACTGCGTTGAATCGGAAGCCATCGGCGCGAAGAGCGTCGAGGTTGGTCAGATGCTCGATGATAGGGATGTCGTTCCGCAGCAGTGTGGAGTGCACCGGCCGCCCGTCGCCGTCTGGGCTGTCGATGGCATCGATGTTCAGCGAATCGATGCCGACGCATAGCGCCCTGGCCTCGACGAGCGCCTCAGCCGTGGCTGCCGCAAGATGGGGATGATGATCGAGGTAGGCGGGGGTTGCGAAGTGGCGGCTGTGGTCCGTTCGGAACAGCACGGCACGCCCCGTCAGTTCTCGATCGGCGAGATGCTCCGGGCCGATGCTGTTGATGCCGCGACAATCGATGCAGATGCCCGGCACGGATGCCACCCGATGTAACGGCAGCCCGGTCAGGTCATGCGCGTCGGCGAACCGGTGATACGGCACATCGATGTAGGTTCCGGTGTTCGAACAGATCGTGATCATGCCGATCGTGAACGTCACCCCGGGGCCATAGATCGCCTCCGCCGCGTCGCGGTCGAGGTGTTCGAAGATGTGCGGAGCCGGAAGGCCGGGATACGTCTGCAGACCCTCGGTGACCGAGTGGCTGAGGTCGATGAAGTGAGGCGGGCGATCCTGCGCAGTCATCAGAAAGTCAGGCCTCTTTGAGGAGCAGAACCTCGTCGAGGCAGAACTGGAGCAGATCCGAGACATCGGGTACCAACTCTCGACACGAGACCAGGCCGAAGTCGAGCGTGTCGGTGTAGCTCTGCACGGTGATGTTGAGACCTTGGCCATCGGTGATCGTCGACACGGGGTAGTAGTGCTTCATCCGTGCGCCTGCGGCGTACAGGGGCTGTCGAGGGCCAGGCACGTTCGAGATCACGAGGTTCATCGGTGGGTTGACCCTGTCGAGGATCTTCGTCGCAGCGGCCAGGCGTATCGCTCGCGTTGCCAAGGCGGGCATCGTCATCTGATTGAGCTCCAAGATGAGGTGGACAGGCATGAGGTCGAATCGCTGCTTTGCGGCATTCATCGTCTCGTGCATCGCCATCACACGCTCCACGGGATCGTCGAGGTTGGTCGGCAGCGCTGCCAGCAACGCCGAGACGCGATTCGTCCACTTGTCATCCTCGTCACCACTTCGTGTCGACACCGGCACCATCGCGACGAGCGGCTCGGTCGGTAAGACGCCGCGATCATCGAGGTAGCGACGCAGCGCTCCAGCGCAGACCGCCATCACAACATCGTTGATCGAAACCCCGAGTCGGTTCTTGATCGCCTTGACGTCATCGAGCGAAGCGGATCCGATCGCGAACCGCCGGTGGGCACTGATCGCCTTGTTGAAAGGCGTTGGCGGAGCCGCAATCCGTGGAAGCAGCGGCGGCCGGTCACGTTGCTCTCCTGACGGCGGCCGCAGCCGTCGCTGAAGCGCGTCGAACGTGTTGGCCAGATCGATCCGGCGTGCCGCCTTGGCCAGCTCACCCAACGATCGCAACGTGATTCGAGTCAGGCGTTCGGGATTGCGGGCCATGTTGAGCGACGCCCGACCGAGAAGGTCGAGTGAGGATGGAATCGCGTCGGGGGCCCACTGGTCGGTGGGCTGTTGCGAATGGATCGGGTTGGGCTCGTGGTCGAGCAGGATCGACATCATCTCCGCCCCCGACGCGCCATCGATCGTGGCGTGGTGGATCTTGGTCAGCACGGCGAAGTCGCCGTTCTCGAGGCCTTCGATGACGTAGAGCTCCCACAGCGGTTTGGTGCGATCCAATGGACGAGCGACGATGCGGGCAACCTGTTCCGTGAGCTGATCGACCGTCCCAGGTTGGGCGAGCCCGAGGTGACGGACGTGGAAGTCGAGATCGAAGTCGGGGTCCGCGATCCAGTACGGCCGGTCCAGTCCGAAGGGCACTTCGACGAGCCGCCGACGAAGCGGCTCGATGAGGTGCAGCCGGCTCTCGACCTGAGCGCGCAATGCCTCGAAGGGCTCGAAGTCGGGCGTGTCCGGACGCTCGTAGATCGACAGGCTCGACACGTGACCGAAGGTCCGCGACGTCTCCATGTGTAGGAAGCTCGCGTCCAGCCCACTCAGCTGTTGGATGGTCATCGTCTCTAAAGGTACCCCGGCCTGTCACGTCTAGGTACGGGGTCGTTGCAAATGAGTAGCGGGCACCGATGACGGTCGAACGGTGTTTCCGTACTGTCGAGAGTCAACCAGAGATGACACAGACAGAGATGACAGAGATGACAGACACCCCGCGAGACCAATCCCCTACTCCATCACAGAGCAATACGACGTCGTTGTCGTTGGCGCCAGGTGCGCCGGAGCGGCGACAGCGATGCTGCTTGCCTCTGCCGGTCACAGCGTCCTGCTCGTCGATCGGAGCCAGTTCCCCAGCGACACAACGTCGACCCACGCGATCGCCGCCAGCATCTCGGTGACATAGAACGGGTTCCCACCGGTCGCGGCATACACCTTGTCCGCGCCGTGCCCGGCGAGTGCCGTCACTGCTCGCTCCGACAACGGCGGAAGCTCGACGACAACTGTGTCTTCTGCACGGATGGCACCGACGGTCGCGTGCAGTCGGTGACCGGGTGGTGCCTCACCGGCTCGGAATGTGAGAACGAGCACCGCGGGTAGCGAGCCGATCCGCCGTCCGAGCACGGTGATCAAATCGAGCGTGCATCGTCTGCCCAGTGCACGTCCTCGATCACCAAGACCGTCGGCGGAGGTTGCGCCTCCAGTTCTTCGATCAGCAATGCCTGGATGTCGTGCGGCGCCGCTCCCTGGGAAAGCGCTGTCGCCAGCGCTGTCTTTCCCCACGTCCTCCAGGAACTGTTTCACCAGCCAGGTCTTGCCGATGCCGGGTTCACCCGTCACCACGACCACCCGCCCTCGTCCACGACTCGCAGATTCGCGCGCATCGACGAGACGTGTCAGCGCCCAATCACGTTCGAGGAGCTCCACGCCAGGAGACTAGGACCCGGTTCCGGGTGAGATGACGGTGTGGTCGCTCATGTGTGAACACGCACCGGAGGTCACATCAGGTCAAAGGCGCGCGAACGATCAGCTTTCCGTCGGGCTGGGAGATGCCGATCGCAACGGCATGTGACTGGGCGAGAGCGCTGGCCAACGTCACGCTGACCCGTGGCCCGGTTATCCCGGTGAACGTTCCCGCAGCGACGCGCGTGCCGTCGGCGCGTTCCATCCAGACGTTGTACTGCTGACCCGGGGTGAAACCTGTCGCCTGCAGGTGGATCTCGGTACCCCACGATCGGGTCACGAAGGTGACGGCGCCGTTGACGGACTCATTGGCGATGGCCACCTGTCGTGATCCCGTACGCGTCGGCGACGAGGTGACGGCGGCTGCAACGAACATGGCGACCAGCACGGCGGCGGCAGCAACGCCGATCGCCAGGGCGCGTCGACGATTTCGAGTGCGGCTTGCCGCGAGTCGGGTCGCGATCTGGCCATACAGTCGCTCCGGAGAGGGCGCTGGGGCAGAGGTGGATTCCACCCCTTCCGGACGGGCGTGGGAAAGTGCTGCTGACGTGGCGGCGAATTCGTCGGCAAGCGCTCTCGCTTCTGCACATCCGTCGAGATGTTCGGACACGCCTCGCTCGGTCTCGGGGTCGAGGCCATGAAGTGCCCGTTCGGCGATGACCCCGTGCCAGTACTCGCAGTTCTCAGGCATCGTTCCATCCCAACTCATCGAGGGCCAGCCTCAGAGCCTTGAGACCGTAGAACAACCGCGTGCGGACGGTGGACTCCGGCACTCCCAGTTCGATGGCCAGATCGACTGCAGCGCGTCCTTGATATGAGACCTGAACCACCGCGTAGCGGTGTTCCGGGGTGAGCCGGTTCAGCGCTTCTTCGATCACCCACGATCGCAACAGGCCGTCGATCTGATCCTCGATTGCCGCGTCGATCGCCGCGTCCATCACGTCAGGGCCATCGATGCTCACAGGACGCTCGGTTCGCCTGCGGGATGCATCGATCAGGACGTTGCGCAAGATCGCGAACAGCCACGTCCGTTGTGAGCCAAGCGCCGGGTCAAATCGTCTCGTGGCCCGCCACGCTCGAACGAAGGTCTCTTGCACAGCATCCTCGGCCTGCCCGCGGTCGCCCAGCGCGCGCAGCGCGAACCCGAACATCTCGCCGGAATACGCATTGACGGCAGTGCGCATTCCTTCATCGTCCGCGAAGCTCGGACGCACGAGCGCCAAGCGCGCCCGGGCGCTCATGGTTCAGACCGCGGGAAGATCACGAATGGACCCTAAGCCAGGGCGGAAGGTGCTGGTCAGGAAACGGTCAGCGTGATCTTCTTCATGACGATGTCTGAGCCCGACTTGACGGGACCATCAGGGCCGGGGAACTCGTATGTGCCGACCGTTCCGGCGTCGACGTGCAACATCGGCCAATAGGCACCGGTGGGCGACTTGGCGTCGAGTGGCACGACTACGTCGCTGCTGTCACCTTCCGGAATCGCCACATGACCGACGACGGGCCCGGGCTGTCCGCCGGCGTCGGTGTGAATTGCAATGAAGCCGGTGCTGCCGGTGATGTTGACGGATTTGACTGTGATCGACGTGCCATCGCCGCTCTGATCAGCGGCATCGAGGCTGCCGGTGACGGCTGCCCCTGGCGCGGCAGTTGCCGACGCGCCTGCCGCGGCGGTGACGGGGGCCGGCGTGGACGTCGTCTTCTTGTCGCTGCCGCATGCGCCGAGCAGCATGGCGCTCAGCGCCGCGATACCGACGATGGTCGAACGGGTAGTGGACATGTCATTCTCCTAGGGCTGATGCACGACGAGTGCGCCATGCATGGTTGGGTGGATCTCACAATGGAAGGGGTAGGTGCCGGGTTTGGTCGGGGCGACCAGGGTTGCCGGCGCCGTGGGATTGAATGGCCCGGCCCTGAACGCGCCGTCATCAGCGGTGACGGTGTGCGGTTCGTCGTCGCGGTCGACGAGTTTCAGCGTGGCGCCCGGGGCTGCTGAGATCGGTGGGAACTTGTAACCAGTCACCACCACTTCGCTAGTGGACCCAGCACTGCTGCCGCAGGCAACGAGCAACGTCGGCAGGAGTGCGGACGAAACAGCGGGCACTAGGAACGCAACGCGACGAGGGTTGATACAGGTGAATACGACGTCGCAGCGTTGAACGTTCATTCGAACCCTTCTATTAGCGTCTCAACGTGATCGCCGAGCGAACAGCGCCATGTAGATGAAGGCCCATCTGCGCCGTTCAAGTCAGTCGGCGCTCGGAAACTCGCTGCTGGTTCGGTTCACGATCGCCCACTTGTTGGCCACGGTCGCCGAGTGGGCGTTCTTCGTTGGAGCGCTGGTTTACGCATTCGACCACGGCGGCTCGCGCGCTGCCGGACTCAGTTCGGTGGCTCTGCTGATCCCAACGGCGATCGCCGCGCCGGCGGCAGGCGCTGCGCCGCAGCGCCGACGGCCATCTCGGGTGCGGTTCTGGGCGTACGCCCTGGAGACCCTCTCATTGAGCGCGGCAGCGGTGGCCGCCTTCGCCGAGGCCCCGGTGGCGGTGGTCGTCGGCTGCTGTGTGGTGACTGCCGGCGCGTTCACCTTCGTGGGGCCGGCCTGCGCTGTCCTGCTGCCGGCCATGGTCCGCTCGGCCCGCGAACTGACGGTGGCCAACCTATGGATGGGCTCGTGCGAGGGCATCAGCATTCTCGGCGGTTCCGCCCTGGCAACCGTGCTGCTCGCTGCCGAGGGTCCGGCGCTGGCGTTGGCCGGTTGCGCTGTCTTGGCCTTTCTGAGCACCTTCATGACCTTCGGTCAGGGACGCGGCGAGCCGGCCCCCGTCCGTCGTCCTGACGAGGGCGAGTACGTCGGGGCCACGAGACTCGTGATCCGAAGCATCAAAGGACTGCGCGAACGCCCGGGGGCCAGTGGTGTGCTCGCAGTCGCGGGAGGTCAGTACCTCCTCATCGGTTCGCTCGATCTCATCGTGGTCGTGCTCGCCAAGGGGGCGCTCGGTCTGGGCGACTCCGGCCCAGGTCTGCTGGGCACGGCGGTTGGTGTTGGTGCGCTGTTCAGCGCGGTCACCTCGACTGTGCTCGTAAAGCGTGATCGTCTCGCACCGCTTTTGGCTAGCGCTCTCGCCGGGATCGCGATCGTCTCGTTCGCTCTCGCTCTCGCTGTCGCGCCGACTCTGGCGACTGCTCTGGTTCTGTTCTCGGTCGTCGGGTTCAGCAGATCGTTGCTCGATCTGACCAGCCGCATGCTCCTGCAACGAGCGACACCTGCTGACTCGCTCGCGGCGATCTTCGGCGCGATCGAGTTGCTTGCCGGTGTCGGTATGGTCGTCGGGTCGCTCATGACTCAACTCTTGATCGCCGCGAGCGGCGTCGATGCTGCATTGATCGGGCTTGGGACCTTCTTCACTGGCTTGCTCCTCCTGACATGGCGTTCGCTGCGCGTCGCCGATGACAGCGCGGACATACCGATCGTGGCGATCTCGTTGCTTCGTCGTATCCCGGCGTTCGCACCGCTTCCGCCGCTCGCCCTGGAGGCGGTGGCTCGTGCTTCAACCGAGGTCTCGGTCGCGGCAGGTGAGGCGGTGGTGACCGAAGGCGAAGAAGGCGACGCGTTCTATGCGGTGGTCGATGGATCGTTCGACATCACCATTTCAGGCAGGCGCGTCAGCACCGCCGAGCGGGGAGCCAGCTTCGGTGAGGTGGCACTGCTCGCCAACGTTCCCCGGACGGCGACCGTCTCGGCGAGTTGCCCCGGATCCCTGTTGGCGATTCAACGGGTGCCGTTTCTCATCGCTGTTACCGGGTCGGATTCGTCCCGGCAAGCGGCCTGGGGCGTCATCCGAACCCTGGAGCTCGGCGTCGACATCCGCGACCGTGACCGCGCCGGGGGTTGAGCTGCTCAGATTCCACGGAAGACCTTTCGAAGTGATTCGACGCTAGAGGTCTCCGTGCCATCGGGAGTGTGCTCAGGGCCGGTTTGCCTCCGAACCGACCTATCACCTCGAGGTTGTCGATGACCAGGGCCGTGGCCTCATCTTGCAATGTCGCGGTCGGATCGAAGACGACTTCGATGTCCCACGTGTGCAGCGTGTGTTCGCTGAGGCGCAAGCCGAGGAAGTGGGTGAAGTCGAGCGACATCGGTCCGAGGGAGGCATGGAACTCGCTGCGCTGCTCGCCGGTCAACGCGGCAACTAGATCGAACAGTTGTCGATCGGCGACCAATGCGTCGGCCGCCTTCGCGGGCGGATCCTTGGCGTTCCATTCGTCCCACACCGATTGGTTGAATCCGTCGGGCACTGGCTCGTGACCGACCTCTGCTTCGATCCGTCGTCGCATGATCACAGCACCCGAGCCGACGTGAGACAGCACGTCGGCAATCGTCCACTTCGTCGGGTACGCCTGCCTGGTGAGTTGCAGGGCATCGAGGTCCTCGACGAGGCCGCGCAGGTGAGTGGCGGAGGTCTCCAGGGCATGCTCTGTTTCGTTCATGCGCAGATCTTTGCCCAGATCCCCCGGCCCAGATCGATGGTGCGAGCCTATTCGAGCGACGAGCGCCATGCCGAGCTGGGTGGGTTAGTAGTGCGGCGGCGTGATGACCCAGAGAACTTTGGCCGGCGTGTCTGTCGGGTTGGCGCACCGATGTTGTCGGGAGCTGGTGAACGCGAAGCTGTCGCCGGCATCGAGGCGAAGGTGGGTGTCGTCGATCCACAGGTCGAGCGTTCCGCTCAGGAC
>JANMRB010000119.1:0-13908 GCA_031370825.1 Ilumatobacteraceae bacterium | reverse complement strand
ATCCGCGCTGCGCTACCGACCATCCAGTGGCTCGTCGACAGGGGCGCTGATGTGGTGTGCGCGTCGCACCTCGGTCGTCCGAAGGGACAGCCGAACCCGAAGTACTCGATGGAACCTGTGAGGAAGCGTCTCGCCGAACTGGCACCCGGAGTCGAGCTGCTCGAGAACCTGCGCTTCCATCCAGGCGAGGAAGGCAACGATCCGAAGTTCGTCGCCTCGCTGATCGAGGGGATCGACGCGTACGTCGACGACGCCTTCGGTGCATGCCACCGTGCGCATGCATCGATTGTCGGGCCGCCACGTACGTTGCCATCCGCGATGGGCCTGCTGGTTCAGAAAGAGGTCGAGGTCTTGCTCGGCCTGCGCAACGACCCGAAACGACCGTTCGTCGCCGTGCTCGGAGGAGCCAAGATCAGCGACAAGCTCGGCGTGGTCGAGGCATTGCTCAACGCCGTCGACGAGCTGGTCATCGGCGGAGCGATGTGCTTCACCTTTCTCGCTGCTCAGGGAAACCAGATCGGCGATTCGTTGTGGGAGCCGGATCAGGTCGAAACGTGTAGGCGTCTGCTCCAGCGTTCGGCATCGGGCGGCAAGAGCATCCATCTTCCGGAGGATCTGGTCGGCGTCGATGCTTCCGGAAACTTCGCGACGTTCGGGATCAACCTTCCCGACGGCGCCAAGGGTCTCGATGTCGGCCCCGGTACTGCTGCCGCGTTCAGCGACGTGATCATGGAGGCGCGCACGGTCTTCTGGAATGGCCCCATGGGCATGTTCGAGGATCCGCGGTTCGCCGCCGGCACGCGTACGGTCGCCCAGGCGATGGCTGACACGAAGGCCTTCACGGTGGTCGGCGGCGGTGACAGTGCCGCAGCGTTGGCGCAGTTCGGACTTGACGACGACGTGGATCATGTCTCGACGGGCGGTGGCGCTTCGCTGGAGCTTCTCGAGTTCGGCGACCTTCCGGGATTGGAAGCACTGCGAGGTGCCCCCAATGCGTAGGCCGTTGATCTCCGGCAACTGGAAGATGAACCACAACCACTTCGAAGCGATCCAGTGCGTGCAGAAGCTCGCCTATCTGGTGACGAAGGACGACCTCGAACATGTCGACGTCAGCATCCATCCACCGTTCACCGACATCCGCAGCGTTCAGACCGTGATCGATATCGACAAGCTCTTGTTCGCAGTTGGCGCGCAGAACTGCCACTGGGAGGACAAGGGCGCGTACACCGGTGAGGTCTCGCCGCTCTTCCTCGCTAAGCTCAACGTGCAATACGTGATCGTCGGTCATAGCGAGCGCCGTCAACTGTTCGGCGAGACCGATGCCGACGTGGCCAGGAAGATTCAGGCCGTTCAAAGGCATTCGATGACGCCGATCGTTTGCGTCGGTGAGACCTTGGAGGAGCGTGAGGCAGGCGAGACCGAGAAGAAGGTTCTCGGCCAGATCCGCGCCGCGTTCGCGGGGATGAAGCCCGACAAGCTTGCGTCCCTCGTGGTTGCCTACGAGCCGATCTGGGCTATCGGCACGGGTCGCACTGCGACATCGGATGATGCCCAACAGGTATGCGCCGCGATCCGGGCGTCGATCGCCGACATTGCTGGTGCCCAGGCCGCAGAGTCGGTCCGGATCCAGTACGGCGGAAGCGTGAAATCGTCCAACATCGCCGAGTTGATGGAGCGTGCAGACATCGACGGCGCGCTGGTGGGTGGAGCCAGTCTCGAGCCCGATGAGTTCGCCAGAATCTGCAAGCTCGAGGTATAGACCTCCGCACTCATCTTGGAATTTTCCGCCCGATTTTTCGTACAATCGGAACGTCGCGGCTACCGGTTGGTAAACAACGGTGCTATGTTGGCCGCGCTCACTCCGATCGGGGAGGACGGTGTGAGAGTGTGGTTGGAGCTTCCCGGTGGGCGTCCCCGCTTGCCGTGGTTGGTTCGAACCGAGACCTACCTCCCTCCGTTCACATAGGAGGAACACCCACGTGAGGATCACGAAACGCAGCACTCGATACGCTGCACTCGCCGTCGGCTTTGCATTCATTGCCGCAGCTTGCGGTAGCGATTCGAAAAGCTCGCAGGACACCACTGGTGGAACTGCCGGCACAACCGCAGTAGCACCCGAAACCACCGCCGCGGCATCGGAGACCACCGCTGGTGGCGCCGAGACCACCGCCGCCGCCGGCGGCGGGGCGATGACGTTGACGATGAACATCAACCCCGACGCAGTCTGGGATGATGGCTCCCCGATCACGTTCGCCGACTTCAAGTGCACGTTCGATGCAACGTTCAACACACCTGGTTCGATCACCACCGTGGGCTACGACAAGATCACGTCACTCGATCAGGGCACCGATGACCACCAGGTCATTGCCACCTTCTCCGAGGTCTATGCGCCGTACAAGAACCTGTTCTCGAACCTGCTGAAGGCAGATGTCGTCTCGGACTGCAAGGATGTGTCCGCCGACTTCGCCGACAACATCCCGTTCTCGGCGATGCCGTACAAGATCGAATCGTGGAGCCTCGACCAGCTGGTGCTGGCGAAGAACCCGAAGTACTACGGCACCGATGCGGGCAAGGTCGACAAGGTTGTCATGGTCCCCAAGGCCGACAGCGACACTGAGATTGCCTCACTCGTTTCAGGTGAGGCCGACTTCATCTTCCCGCAGGCGTACGCCGGTATTGCCGACGCGTTGAACGACCCGAACATCAAGTCGACCCCTGGATATGGCACGAACTACGAAGGCCTGTACTTCCAGGAGGGTGTCGACTGCACGCCCGACGAAACTCGCTCGTGTGCATTCAAGGATGCCGACTTCCGTCACGCGTTTGCCAAGTCGATCGACCGCAACCTGATCCTCGCCAACATCTACGACCCGATCTTCCCGGGTGGGCCGATGCTGAACTGCGGTCTCTGGGTTCCGACCATCGGCCCGTGGTGCGATGACACAGTCTTCGGCAAGGCCGACGGCACCGACGGTTACTTCGACGCAGCCGGCGCCGCCAAGATCCTCACCGATGCAGGTTGGGCAAAAGACGGCAGTGGCATGTGGGCCAAGGGTGGCGTTGCACCGGAGATCCACTGGATCATCAACTCTGGCAACACCCGCCGTGAGTCGACCCAGGCTCTGATGATCCCCGAGCTGAAGGCTGCCGGCTTCAACGTCATCGCCGACAACTGCGATGCAGCGTGCTACTTCCAGCAGCGCCTCCCAGCACTGAAGTACGACATGGCGATGTACATCAACACCGCCAGCCCCGACCCGACGGTCACGGGCATCATGTCGTGCGAGCAGGTGCCGAGCGCGGCCAACAACAACCAGGGCCAGAACTCTGTTGGCTGGTGCAACGAGGAGGCATCGAAGTTGATGACCGAATCGGACCAGACCGTCGATGAGACGAAGCGTGCCGATCTGATTCATCAGATCGCCAAGTTCCTCGGAACCGACGCGGTCATGTTGCCGCTCTACCAGTTCCCGAACATCGCCGCATGGCGTACCGACCAGGTCGGTGGCCCGGTCGATGCCGACGCCGCCAACTATCAGGCTTTCCAGAACATCAACACCTGGACAGACCTCAACGGTGATGGCCAGATCGTCATCGGTGCTGAGCAGTGGCCAGAGTGCCTCAACCCGGTCACCGAGTGCGCCAACTCATCGTGGTACGTGTGGACCACGGCGTTCAAGGTGCTGCCCAGCGTTTGGGCAACGACGTCGAAGGGTACGTACGAGCCAACACAGCTCGTCACCGGCGAGCCCGACGTCGCTCTCGGATGACGGAAGTCACACGGTAGAGAAATGACCTAGTGTGAGCGGGGCCGGAAACTTGCCGGCCCCGCTCTCGCCATTCACCCACAGACGTCGACAATTTCGGAGGTTTGCCACGATGATCAGATTCGTCGGACGCAGGCTGCTGTGGACCGTTCCCACGTTGTTCCTGATCACCTTTCTCGTCTTCATCGCCATCCGCGTCGGGACCGATCCGGTGCAGAGCTACTTGCGGATCAACCCGCGGGCGACTCCGAAGAAGATCCAACAGTACAAAGAGACCAACGGCCTGACCGGGAACATCGTTTCGCAGTACTTCAGTTGGTTGCATCACTTCGTCACGTTCAACTGGGGGCGGTCGATCAAGGGCAGCCGACCGGTGTGGCCGGAGCTGAAGGCGGCGATGGTCAACACGTTGGTGCTCGGCACACTCGCCACGGCTGTCGGCCTCATTTTCGGCCTCGCCATCGGAATTCTGTCGGCGATGCGCCCGCGTTCGTTGTTCGACCAGACATCGACCACAACGGCGTTCGTCGGCATCTCGGTGCCGCCGTACGTCAGCGCAATCTTGCTGCAACTGTTCTTCGCAATCACGTTGACGCGGTGGCTCGGTTTGAGCAAGCCACTGTTGCCCACTTCAGGAATCTACCCGCCTGGTCACAAGGGTTTCTCTCCGTATCTCAGGATCAAGTACTTGATCCTGCCCATCACCGTGGTCGCCATACAGATCATCGCCGTGTATTCACGGTACATGCGAGCCTCGCTGCTCGAGGTGAAGAACAGCGACTACCTGCGCACTGCGAGAGCCAAAGGCGTCAGTGAACGCCGGATCCTCGTGCGCCACGCCTTGCGCAATGCCTTGATCCCAATCGTCACCGTCGCCGCAATCGATATTGGCGGAATCATCGGTGGCCTCATCATCACCGAGCGAATCTTCGAAAACAAGGGGATGGGCGACTTCTTCTTGACCGCCTACACCAACGGTGATTTCCCGCAGCTGATGCCTTGGATGGTGTTCGTCGTCCTCGGTGTCATTCTCGCCAACCTTCTCGCTGACGTGCTCTACGCCGTCCTGGACCCGAGGATCCGCCTTGACTGAGATCGATCAAACCCCCGACCTCGACACGACCGAGGTCCACGGCGCCGAGGTCGCTCATGCGATCGAAGCCAACACCGATGCCGACCTCACCGGCCTCACCCTCCGCGATGAGTCCGAAGGTGTCGGCGGCGAGTCGCTGTCGCCGTTCCGGCTGGCGTTGCGTCACTACAAGCGCAACCGAGTAGCGATGTTCGCGCTGGTCGTCCTGCTCATCATCATGTTCGCCTGTTTGTTCCCGAGCCTCCCTGCTCGCTACGGCGAGGCGCAACGGTTGCCCAAGACAGCGACGACCTTCATCCATGCGCCTCCCAGCGCCAAGGCCTGGTTCGGTACCGACGACCTCAACCGCGATTTGTTCAGCCGCGTGTTCTACGGCGGTCGAGTTTCGATCATGATCGGGATTGCGGTGGCGCTCATCGCATGCACGGTCGGCACCATCGTCGGGGCGTTGGCCGGCTACCTGGGCGGGTTGCTCGACGACATCTTGATGCGCATCACCGACATCTTCCTGGCCTTCCCGATCCTGGTTTCACTCTTGGTGCTCCGCAACGTCTTGGCCGAAATATCGTTGATCAAGGCGATCATGGGCGAGAAGACCTCGATTCGTTTCATGGTCTTGCTGTTATCGGCCGTTGGATGGATGGCCGTCGCCAGAATTGTGCGCGGCGTGGTCCTGTCGCTGAAGGAGCGCGAGTTCATCGAGGCGTCTCGCTCTGTCGGCGCCAGTGGGCCACGCATCATGTTCCGTCACCTCATCCCCAACGCGCTCGGCCCGATCATGGTCGCGCTGTCGCTGTCGGTGGTCGGCGCCATTCTCGCCGAATCGACGCTGTCGTTCTTCGGCTACGGCCCAAGCCCCGGTGAGGGGCGCACGACGTGGGGTTTGCTGATCGCCCAATCGAAGAGCGGGGTGCTGTCCGGTTACTGGTGGCTGGTAGTGTTCCCATGCGCGTTCCTGGTCGTCACGATCGTGGCGATCAACTTCGTCGGCGACGGGTTGCGAGATGCGTTCGATCCCAAGGCAGACATGAGCCGAGCGTGAATGGCGAACAGCCAGTACTCGAGATACGCGATCTGCGTGTCACGTTTCCAACCGAAAGTGGCAAGGTCCAGGCGGTGCGCGGCGTCGACGTGACCGTTGGCCCCGGTGAGATGCTCGGAATTGTGGGCGAGAGTGGTTCGGGTAAGTCCGTCACGTTTCTCGCGGCCATGGGGTTGCTGCCGAAGACGGCCAAGATCGAAGGTTCGGTCAAGGTGCACGGCCAGGAGTTGGTCGGGGCCAGCAATTCGGTGATGCGCAGCCAGCGCGGCAAGCGGATCTCGATGATCTTCCAGGACCCTCTGTCGGCACTGAACCCGACACACAAGATCGGTCACCAAGTCTCCGAGATGATCCGCAGCCACAACGAGATGTCGAAGGATGCCGCGTGGGCTCGCTCGATCGAGTTGCTCGACATCGTCGGTATTCCGCAGCCGCGAGTTCGCGCTTCGCAGTACCCGCACGAGTTCTCGGGTGGGATGCGCCAACGTGTGATGATCGCCATCGCGATCGCCAACGATCCCGAGGTGCTGATCGCCGACGAGCCGACGACCGCTCTCGACGTCACCGTCCAGGCACAGATCCTCGACGTCATCCAGGACATCCAGCACAAGTTCCGAGCCGGCGTGGTCTTCATCACCCACGACCTCGGTGTGGTTGCCAGAATCGCTGATCGGGTGCAGGTCATGTACGCCGGTCGCACCGTCGAGCGTGGCGATGTCGAGTCGATCTTCCGAAACCCGACGCATCCCTACACGCGCGGTCTGCTGGCCAGCCTGCCGGCGTTGGGTCGCGAGCGTTTGACGCCCATTCCGGGTGCGCCGCCCAACATGCTCCGACCGCCATCAGGCTGCGCGTTTCGGCCTCGCTGTCCGTTTGCCGAAGAGATCTGCGCCGGCGACATCCCCGAGTTGCATCCGCTGCTCGGGCTGGAAACAGCGTGTGTGCGTGCCGAGGAACTGCTCCCAGCCGAGAGCGTGTCGTGAACGCGCCGGCCATCCAGCTCAACGACGACGACCGGTCCTCTACCTCGCCCGTCCTCGAGGTGGTCGACCTCGTCAAGGTCTTCCCGATCCGCCAGCTCCAGGGCATCCGCGTGATCCGCGGCGTCGTGCAGGCCGTGTCGAGCGTCGGCTTCTCGATCGACGGTGGCAAGACGCTGGGCCTTGTCGGCGAGAGCGGTTCCGGCAAATCGACGGTCGCGCGCTGCGTGCTGCAGCTCCTGGTTCCGACGTCGGGTTCGGTCAAGTTCAATGGCGTTGAGATCGTCGGCATGTCGCGCAAGCGGCTGCAGCCGCTGCGCCAAGAGATGCAGATGGTGTTCCAGGATCCGTATGCGTCGCTCGATCCCAGATTGACCGTCGGCAATGCCATCGCCGAGCCGCTGCAGGTGCACAAGGTCCCCGGTAACCACGGCGAGCGTGTCGCCGAGCTGCTGGAACTGGTCGGGCTTGCACCTGACCATTCCAAGCGCTTCCCACACGAGTTCTCCGGTGGTCAACGCCAGCGAGTCGGTGTCGCTCGCGCCCTGGCGTTGGAGCCGAAGTTGATCGTGCTCGACGAGCCGGTCTCGGCGCTCGATGTCAGCATCCAGGCCGGCGTCATGAACCTGTTGCAGGACCTGCAGGCCCGACTCGGGCTTTCGTATCTGTTCATCGCTCACGACCTGTCCGTGGTACGCCACATCTCCGATTCCGTCGCCGTCATGTACCTCGGCAAGATCATGGAGACCGGTCCGGCAGAGCTCGTCTACAACGCGCCGATGCACCCCTACACGCAGGCGTTGCTGTCGGCGGCACCCGAGCCGGACCCGACGATCGAGCGAAACCGCAAACGAATCGTGCTGAAGGGCGATGTCCCCAGCCCCGTCAACCCGCCATCGGGTTGCCGTTTCCGCACGCGCTGCCCGAAGGCCCAAGACGTCTGCGCGGACGAGGAGCCACTGCTGATCGATCATGGTGACGGCCACCGGGTGGCCTGCTACTTCCCCGAGGTCGTGCAGTTGGACGCCCCTACAGTCGCTCGGTAAGAACCGACGCTAGGCTGGCGAACCGTGCGCGACTTGGTGATGTACTTTACGGTGGTGATCAACATCGTTTCGATGTTTGGCATGGTGGCTGGTGTGCTGATGCACAGCGGTCGTGGTGGCGGGCTCTCCGACATGTTCGGCGGCGGCGGGGGAGCTGCCCTCGGCTCGACCTCAGCTGAGCGCAACCTGACCCGAATCACCAGCGTTCTTGCCCTGATCTGGATCTTCACGGTAGTCGCGCTCGGATTTCTGTTGGTCCGCAGCTAGGCCTGCGTTATCCTCAATACCCCACCACGTCGAAGTGGCGAAATAGGCAGACGCGCCAGCTTGAGGGGCTGGTGAGAGAAATCTCGTGGGGGTTCAAGTCCCCCCTTCGACACCAATTTATGACGGTAAATGCCCTGGTCAGAGAGGTTTCAGGACCGGCTTGATCGGGCTCGAAAGGCCATTTGTCCGCGATTTGTCAGCAGTTGATCGGCAAGTGTTGGCCGAGACGACTGAACTGCAGCCTTCTGCGAGGCCCGGCGCGGTTGTACAACCGGAGCGTCCGACGGAGGCCTGCGGATACTCTCGCGTCGTGACGTTTACGCGGATCACTGTTGACTCGGAACAAATGGGCGGGCTCCATGCGTACGCGGCCTGCGATTCCCGGTGGCGACAGTTGTAGCGATGGTTGCCGAGGAGATGACGACCGAGGAGATGACGACCGAGGAGATTCTCTGTCGCCGAGCATCCCGATCTTGAGGTCGCCGACATCGCCGAGTGCTTGCGCTTCGCGGCGCTAGCGCTGTAAGAGTTCGAGTCGCCGTCCGTCAGCCGGCTTCGGCACTGGTCGTTGGCCACCACAAAAGCCCATGGCGATCAGCAATCCTTCATCATAGTGAACACTCGGCGTGCCGGATTCGAGTTCGGCTTCTCATCGCTCGTCGCATCCGGTCGCTGTTCCGGGGCACACTCATCGGTCGCTGGATTAAGTGCATTGGCACAAATCCATTTGTCACGACGTTCGAGTGGCCAAACCTCTGATGCCGGGAGTGGCTTGTTGAGAGTTGACCTACTCTCCGGTGGGTGAACCTCGATCACCTGGAACGCTTGCTGCGATCCGTCGAGGAATGGAATGAGTGGAGGAGGGAAAATCCCTTGGTCGTTCCCGACCTCTCTCTTGCAGCGCTAAACGGCCGAGACCTCAGCGGGACGAACCTAAGCGGCGCGAATCTGAGGGGTGCTCGCCTTGACGGCGTCAACCTCAGCGGCGCCCGCCTCGGAGACCTCGATCTCACCACGGTCCGGCTCAGAGGCGCCGACCTCACGGATAGCTACCACAACACGCAGACCCGATGGCCTGCTGGACTCATACCGCCGCCACCTCGTGCCGATCCGATTGCCGACGAGGAACCGGCCGACATAGACGAGACAACCGCCGCAGAGGCGACCCAACCTGCTGCCCGTGCGATCGAGCGATTTGTCAACGGCCAACTTGTTGTCCTCGGTGGTGGCCGTTGAAAGTCCTCGCGGTTGGCCATCTCAGAGCTCTCGTGTTATTGGCCTCCTGTGCGGTGGGTGAGGCGGTAGCTGTCGCCGGTTGTGGTGATGATGTGGGCGTGGTGGCAGAGCCGGTCGAGTAGCGAGACGGCGGTTGGTTGGTCTGGGAGGAATCGGCCCCATTGCTCGAATGGGCTGTGTGATCCGATGGCGATGGAGCGGTGTTCGTAGCCGGCGGCGACGAGTCGGAACAGCAGTTGGCAGCCGGTGTGATCGAGTGGTGCGAATCCGATCTCGTCGATGATGATGAGCTCGTTGCGGCAGATCTGTTCGATGGATCGGCCGACGGTGTTGTCGGCGACGGCTCGGTAGAGGTGCTCGACCAGGTCGACAGCGGTGAAGTAGCGGACCTTGTAGCCGGCGGTGACGGCGGCGCGTCCGAGGCCGATCAGGTAGTGGCTTTTGCCGGTGCCGGCCGGGCCGACGATGCACAAGTTGACGGCTTGGTGGATCCACTCGAGTGTGATCAGGTAGTCGTGGCTGGCACGGGTGATCGAGGACTCTGCGAGGTTGAACTTCGTCGAGCGTCTTGTGGACGGGGAACCGTGCGGCGGTCATCCGGTTGCGGGTGTTCGACGCGTCTCTGGCGGTGATCTCGGCGTCGATGAGGTTGCGCAGGATCTCGTCTGGCGCCCATCGTTGTGCTTTGGCGGTGGCGAGCACCTCGGGTGCTTGGCGGCGGATCGTGGACAGCTTCAAACTGCCGTTGCGACCACCGTCGCGGCGGGCGGTGGGAGCGTGGTGGTGCCGGTGTGGGTACCGTTGCGTTGCAGATTGGAAAGGGTGGCGTAGAGGCCTCCTTCGCTGACGAGGCTGGTGTGGGTGCCTTGTTCTGTGATGTGGCCGTGGTCGATGACAATGATGCGGTCGGCGCGGCGAACGGTCGAAAGTCGGTGGGCGATGATGATGGTCGTGCGGCCGACCATCAGGTTTTCGAGGGCCTCGATGACGAGGTTTTCGGCTTGGGCGTCGAGGGCGCTGGTGGGTTCGTCCAAGATGAGTATGGGGCTGTCCCGCAGAATTGCTCGGGCTATGGCGACGCGTTGGCGTTGCCCGCCAGACAGGTCCGCTCCTCGCTCTCCGAGCACCGTGTCAAAGCCGTCAGGTAGCCGGCCGACGAACTCGTCGACGCGGGCTTGGACCGCAGCGTGGACGACCTGTTCGGATGTGGCCCCGGGCCGTCCGCAGGCGATGTTGTCCCACAACGAGGTACGAAACAGGATCGAGTCTTGGAGGACGAGGCCAATTTGGGGACGGAGGGAGGCGAGGGTGTATTCGCGGATGTCGACGCCGTCGATTCGGACGGCGCCTTGGTCGGGGTCGAAGAAGCGAGGGATGAGCGAGGCGAGGGTGGACTTGCCTGATCCGGTGGGGCCGACAATTGCGACGGTCTCACCAGCGTGGACCGTGAGACAGGCGTCGATGAGAACTGGGTCGGTGCCGTAAGCGAAGGAGACGTGATCGAAATCGATTTGGCCCCGAAGCGGCTGGGCCGGGGTGGCGGTCGGGCGATCGGCGACGTCGGGTGTGCGGGCGAGGATGGCGTCGACTCGTTCTCCGCAGGCTTCCCCCCGACTGATGTTGAAGGTGAGCTTGGAGAGCGCCTTGACGGGGACATATAGCTTGGTCAGATACGCGAGGAAAACCAACAGAACGCCCACGGTCATACGACCGTCAAGCACGCGTTGGGCTCCGACGGCGATCACAACGGCACGGGCGACGGCACCGGCGACGTCCACAAGGGGGCCGAGGCGGGCTTGGTGGCGAATGGCGTCGAGGTTGGCAGACAGGCTCTCGTCGGTGCTGTGCACGAACGCTGCGTTCGTCTTCTTCTCAAGTGAGAAAGCCTGTACGACTTGGATCGCGGCGAGGCTTTCGGCCGCGATCCCCGCTACCTCACCATCCTTGGCTCGTGCTTGACGCGACGCACGCTTCATCTCGTGGGTCGAGTGGTAGATCGACCACACCATCAGCGGCGTGACCACCAAGGCCAACAGCGCGAAGACGGGGTCGACCAAAAACATCACAGCGAGCATGCCGACGACCAACAAGGCGTTCGGGACCAACACCGCCAAGGCTTGGACCATCAGGTCTTGAAGACGGTCGACGTCTCCAGTGACGCGGCTAGTGAGGTCGCCGACAGTTTGCCGATGATGAAATCGAAGTGACAGCCGTTGGAGATGAGCGAACGTCTCCGCGCGAATGTCGTTGCCAATCCTTTGACCGGTCCCGTCCATCAGTCGCGTCGAGGCGAAGTCCGCCAGCGCACTCAAACCAACGAGGGCTATGAGTGCGATCACTGCCGTGATGATCAGCGCGGTCGGCGACCAGGTCGCCGGCAGAACAGCCGCGATGGGACTCGACCGTCCTCCACGCTTGGGGTCCAGGACTCGATCAACAACCAGGGCGAGCGGCCACGGCTCGGCCAAGCCGATCGCGATCTGCACGACCGCCAAGGCGGTGCCGGCCGTGAGAAGCATTCGATATGGCCGCACGAAGCGACCAAACCGGCGAAACGTGGCGATCACGCCGCGACCTCCCGCGCGCATGGGAGAGAGGCCAGCACTTCCTGATCGCGTCGCTTGGTGAGTAGACCCATCGCTTCGCCATATGGCACCCAACGCACCTCGTCGACCTCGCCCGAGGCGACGGCCACACCCTCACCCACGAACATGGCCCAATAGCGAACGTGTTTGGCTCGCCCGTTTCGGTCGCGATAGTTGACCTCGATGAGTTCGTCGCCCGGCTCACACACCAGGCCGGTCTCCTCGGCCACCTCTCGCAAGGCACACGCCTCGGCTGACTCGTCCGGTCGACACTTTCCCTTGGGAAGTGACCAGTCGCCGCGATTCAGTCGATGTACCAACAACACGTGCAGCTCTCGCCCCTCCCGCTGCCACACCACCCCGCCGGCCGCCTCGATCACGTATCCAGCAGGTGGGGTCACCGTTGCCGCCTCGGCAGCAGCTACCTTGGCCACGAGAACTGGCAGCCGCCGAGCAACCTTGACAGAGCGCGACATTGCCACGTCCGTCAACCGATCGAGCACCCTGACGTCGACGATCGCTCCCGGTCTCGATTCCAAGACTCGCCGCGCGACCACCGCCGACCTTGCCGGCCACAACGCAGTCGATAGCTGCACGCACGACGACGCAAGCTGCTCCGCTGCTTCACCGAGCAGCAGAACCGAAGCCTCGGCGGCGAAGGCCGCTTTCTCGGCCCACACCGCCAACTCTTCGACCCCGTCGTCGCACGCCGTGGCCGCGCTCGTACACACCTGGCGCCAATGGCGGCGCAAGAACCCGGGCACGACGGTGGTGGCAGCGAGTTCGGCGGCAGTCCCGACGTCGCAGTCGATGTCGCCATCAGCGAGCCTGGCGAGAATGCCGTTGGCTGCCAGCGCATCGATTGCCGCCGATCGAAGGGACACGGCCGCGTCGAGACGCGCGATCCACATCGCGAGCCTTGCGCGGTGAGCACCCTTCACGGTGTCCGACCACACGGTCAAAGCAACGTGATACGCGTCAACCAGCTCAGCGGCCGTGTCCAGCTCCAGAAGAAACATTCGAAGATCGTCAACCCGTGCACGGTCGAGAACCGGACGAAACGTGCGCAGAGCCGCTCGCAACCGTCGCGCCGAATGCCGCAATGCAACGACCGCCTGAGGACTCTGCCCTCCGTCGCGCACCGACACCAAAGCCGAAATCACGTCGATGGCATCAGCAGTGACCACCGCCACAGCGAACTCACCCGCAGAACATCCTGAGTCGGGTTCGCGCGCGAGTTGGCCCGCGCGCCCTGACATTTCGGTCCCTAACATGCTCCGTCCCATCCGCGCCACTGCGTGCCCGTGTCCGGAGGGGGAATCCACCGAACACACTGGGCAACCCACGTACTTCAACGAGGTATTCGCCGACAAGGCGACCCGAGATACGGCTCGACAAGATCTTTGAGTCGCCCCCGAACGGCGTCCTCGAGAGAGGTCTACGCTCCGGTGTCAGGTGGGGCAGTGTCGCTCGTTGTGGTTGTCGTCTCCCCTTCGCCGTCGGGCGGCGGGCTCGGCGGATCGATCGCAGCATCCGGTGCCGGCTGATCCGCTGGTGTGGTTGTGGTCGTGTCGCTGGCCGGGTTTGCAGAATCGTGCGGAATCGCGGGTATCGCCGCCGGTGTTGTGCTGTCACCCGGGCCGGCTGGCGGTGGAGTTGGCAATCCGTTGGGCGCGTCGGCGGGCGTACCCGCCGGTATACCGGCGTCCGTCCCGGCGCGCGGGTCGGGCGTCGTCGGCGAGCCGCGGCCCGGCTCGTGACCCGGCGTCGGTTCGATTCCAGCACCCGGCAACGTCGACTCAACCGTCCGGGGGTTCCCCGCAATCGGGACTTCGCCAGGCGTGGGCGTGGCCGGGTCGAGCCGATCAGGCGATGAGACAACCACGTGCACG
>JANMRB010000099.1:0-4168 GCA_031370825.1 Ilumatobacteraceae bacterium | reverse complement strand
CCTGGCACGCTGGAGCGGCTGAGCCTCGGGCCCGACGTCCTGCATGCGCTCAACCCCGCCTTGGTCATCACTCGCGTCACCGGGTTCGGCCAGACCGGGCCATACCGGAATCGTCCAGGCTTCGCCACGATTGCCGAGTCGATGTCGGGCCTCGCCGCGATCTCCGGGGAGCCGGACGGTCAGCCGCTGCTGCCGGCGATTGCGCTGACCGACGAAGTCACGGCGGTGGTGGCGGCGTTTGCCACGATGGTCGCTCTGCACAGCGGCATCGGACAGGTGGTCGATGTCAGCCTGTTGGAGAGCCTCTTCCAACTCATGGGTCCGCTGATCTCGCTCTACGAGTTGACCGGACAGATGCAAGAACGGCTGGGAGCCGGTCTGCCGTACTCGGTGCCGCGGGGAACCTACTGCTGCAGCGATGGCCGCTGGGTCGGTGTCTCGACGTCGAGCGATTCCGTGGCTGCGCGTGTCCTGACCCTGCTCGGTGTCGGCGACGATCCGAGGTTCGCCACGTTTGCGACTCGAATGGAGAATCGTGAAGCGTTGGAGTCGGTGATGACGGCTTGGTGTGCGCAGCGCACCCAGGCTGAGGTGATGGAGGCGTTCACGTCCGCAGAGGCCGCAATCGGCCCTGTGATGTCGATGGCCGACATTGCCGTCGACCCGCACTACGCCGCCCGTGAGGCGATCGTCGATGTCGGCGGCACGCCGATGCAGGGTTTGATCGCTCGTCTCAGCGCGACACCCGGGGCACTTCGCTGGCAGGGCCGCGCGCTCGACGAGGACGGCGATGACATCCGGGCGACAGGGTGGGGCCTGCCCGACGAGGAAGGGGAACAGCCGTGACTGCAACGTTGAAGAAGGCCTATGTCGCCGGCCCCTGTTCGACGAAGGTGAACGATGGTGGATGGAGCAAGTCGACCTCACCGTATCCGCGGCAGGTTTCACGACGTTCCTGCCTCATCGCGACAACCCGTCAAAAGACGAGCACAACGTCGCGGACATCTTTGCGAACGACCGCCGCGCGATCGACGAATGCGACGTCGTGGTGGCGAGCCTGAATGGGCTGACCACCGACGACGGTACGGCCTGGGAACTGGGCTACGCCTACGCTCTCGGCAAGCCGATCATCGGCTTGCACACCGACTGGCGCCGCCGGTTCGACGACGAAGTCGTCAACCTGATGATCGAATGCTCGTTGACGTTGCTGGTTCGGTCACTCGACGAGGTGCCGGCCGCACTGCGAAAGGTGTCCGAAACGCTGCCGACTACGCCGTGAGACCGATGGGGCAGCTGACGCCGGTGCCGCCGATGCCGCAGTAACCGTTGGGGTTCTTGGCGAGGTACTGCTGGTGGTATGGCTCGGCGTAATAGAAGTGGGTCAGCGGCTTGATCTCCGTGGTGATCTCGCCGTATCCCGCTTCCTTGAGCCGCTGCTGGTACATCTCCAGGGAGCTCTCGATTGCTGCGCGCTGCTCGTCCGTCGTGTAGTAGATCGCGCTGCGATACTGCGTTCCCATGTCGTTGCCTTGGCGCATGCCCTGAGTGGGGTCGTGGTTCTCCCAGAACACTTTCAGGAGCTGATCAAAGCTGACCTTCGATGGATCGAAGACGACCTGCACGACCTCGGAATGGCCCGTGAGACCACTGCAGGCCTCTTCGTACGTGGCGTTGGGGGTGAAGCCACCCGCATAACCGACAGCCGTCGAATAGACACCATCCGTCTGCCAGAACTTGCGCTCGGCGCCCCAGAAACATCCCATGCCGAACACGACTGCTTCGAATCCCTCTGGCCACGGACCGGACAGGGGATTTCCGTTGACGAAGTGGTTCTCCGGCACCAGCATGATCTGATCGGTGCGTCCAGGCAATGCATCACCTTCGCTGACCAACTGCTGCTTCTTGTGAAAGATCATGGACTCAAGGCTACGACGAAACACCCCGGTCGAATACCGTTCGAGTGGTGAACATTCGAGAAACGGTTGCAGCGGATCTGCCTGCCGCCCTTGCCCTCAACAACGGCAGCATCCCGGCCCTCAACGAGCTCGACGCCGCCGAGATCGAGCGATTGCTCGGAATGGCGGCTCTCGCCTTGACCGCCGAGGTAGACGGCCATTTCGCGGGATTTTGCTTCACTTTTCCGCCGGGTGTCGAGTACGCCAGCCTGAACTACGGCTGGTTCAGCCGCAAGTACGACGACTTCGTCTATCTGGACCGAATCGCTGTCGATCCGGCATTTCGCCGCTACGGGATCGGTCGGGCTTTCTACTCCAATGTCGTCGAGAGGTTCACCGGCGTGTTTCCCCTCCTGTTGTGCGAGGTGAACCTGCGCCCGCGCAACGAAGCATCGTTGTTGTTCCACCAGTCGATCGGCTTTCGCGAAGTTGGTCAACAAGACACCGACGGCGGCAACAAGACGGTCAGCCTGCTGGCGCTGACAATCGGCTAGCGTTCCTGCACTTCCACGAAGACCATTCTGGCTTGTACGCGGATGTCAGAACGGCAGACACGTTCGTGCGCTACCGAGTGGAGACGGCTGACGAACGGAAAGCGCTGGTGGATCTCGTTCGCTCGGTGAGCATCTAGATGGCCCGCTCGACGACGGCGTCGATCTCGACCACTTGATCGACGTATCCCAAGAACGTGACTCCGAGGAGCGTCGCCGGCGGCACGTTGTCGTCGAAGCACGAGGCGACCACTTCCCACGCGTCGCTGAGGTTCCTGTGTGGACCAACCACGTAGATCGTCAACTGGTGGATGTCGTCGCGCGAAAAGCCGTGATGAGCGATGAGCGTGAACAGGTTGTCGAGGCATTGCCTCGCCTGGGCGACGGGATCACCGGGACCAACAAGGTTTGCCGCGCCGTCGCGGGGGACTTGGCCGGCGATGAACAAACGTCCTCCGACCACATCCGCATAGCGATAGTTGGACGTCTGCGCCAGACCCGCGCTCAACTCACCTTCGTTCATCGCGCCCATCGGGCAGAGACTAAACGGCCAACTCGCTCTTGCGCCCGGTGATCAGAACGATCAGCAAGATGGGCAATGCGGCGAACAGGGCCAGCCCTCCGAGACTCACTGCAATGTCGCTGCCCTCCAAACCGTCGGTGTTGACGATGTGGTAGACGAGATGTGGAACCCCGTACAACAGGGTGGCCGCGGCAGCCGCGATGATCGTCGGTCGCGACAACGTGATGAACGCAATGATCAGGACGGCCGCGAGACCCAGGTTGAGGCCGCCGACATCGCGCACGAGGTGCTCGTTGTACGGGCCGTCGACGCTGACCCACGCTCTCCCCAAGCCGGGGAAATGGTCGTAGAACGATCGCGGCCCGAACTGGGCCCACACGCCAATTTCGAGTGACACCACCGCAAGGTAGGCGAGCGCGATTCGGATCCACCGTCGATATGTCATAGGAGCTCCTTCCAGCGATCAGCACAATGCACCGCTGGTGCCCAGCGTGTGACTTCCTGCAAACGTCGCGACGATATGCGATGCGATCTGGCGAGGCTGTCAGCGGCCTCGCCACCGAGGCGTTCAACGACAGCCGGCACGGTTCGAAGTGCCGCGCGACCGACCACGTCGGCCAACACGTCTCTATGGATCGATCGTCGCAGGGGATCAGGCTCGGCCACGTTGTACGTCCCGGCAGGTGCCTCCAGCGCGGCGACCACGGCGGCCGCAGCGTCGTCGATGTGGATGAACGAGATATAGCCGGCCAGCTGACCGACCATGGCGAACAGCCCACGTTGTGCGGCGCGGAACACAGCCTGCATGTGAGCGCTGTCGGGCGCCATGAATATGGCAAACCGCAGTACCACTCCGACGCCACCGGCAGCGGTGACGCCAGCTGCGGCAGCTTCAGCCGCAACCGTGCTCTCGTTGCCCCAGTAGTAGGTGCGCTCCCAACTCTCATCGATCCATTGATCACCTCCGTCGACGTACGGGAAGGTGATCGACTCCTGTATGTAGTGCTCGACGTTCGCATCCACCGCAGACCCAGCGAGTGCCGCAGCGGCGTCGCGACGAAGTGTGTCGTTGATGCGCCACGCCGATCGGCGCACGGCCGACGGACCCGTAGGGATGTGCGTCGCCAGATGCGCGACGCAGTCGTGACCGGCGATCGCAGCCCGCACCGCGGCGCGATCGAACAAATCGAGCTGGATCG
>JANMRB010000062.1:0-7067 GCA_031370825.1 Ilumatobacteraceae bacterium | reverse complement strand
CATGGCTGTTGCTCGGGGTCGTGATGCTCGCCGTCATGGCATTGTGCGCCTTGTTCAACGTCACGATCGAGAAGCTGGCCTACAGGCGTCTTCGCAACGCGCCGAAGTTGGCCCCACTGATCACCGCTGTGGGCGTCAGCTTCATCCTCCAGAACTTCGGCATCTTGATGAACGGTTCGGCGCCGAACTCGCGGTCCAGTGTCCTGCCGCAATCGTCAATCAAGATCGGTGCAATCGAGATTCGTGTCAAGTACATGATCGTGATCGGCATCACCATTCCGCTGCTGTTGTTGATGACGTGGATCGTTCAGAAGACAAAGGTCGGCAAGGCGATGCGTGCCACGGCCCAGGACAGGGACGCCTCGTTGTTGATGGGCATCAACGTCGACAAGATGATCTCGTACACGTTCGCCCTGGGTGGCGCCCTGGCGGGCGCAGCCGGCACCATGTTCGTCCAAGTCAACGGCCAGACCCGTTATGACTCCGGCTTTCGATTGGGGCTCATCGCCTTCACTGCCGCCGTTCTCGGTGGCGTCGGCAACCTGCTCGGTGCAGTCATCGGAGGAGTCCTGATCGGCGTAATCCAGTCGCTCAACGATAGTGGCCTCGGCTTCTTCCCAGGTCAGAAATGGACCCAAACGGTGCTGTTCGGGATCTTGATCATGATGATCATCTTCCGACCCGGGGGCATATTTTCACAACACCAGCAGGAGAAGGTGTAGCCATGGTCGCGATCACCGCCTTGATCTTGTTCGTCGGCGGAACGGCGGGCCTCTACTTCATCCGACACCTCGCTCCTATCCGGGCGGCGTTGGGCGGAGCCGCCATGGCGCTGGCGTTTGTGATGCCCCACCTGTGGTTCACCAAGGAGACGGACGGCTACCTGCCGCTGTTCACCATCGTGCTCTGCGCCGTGTATGCGCTGTTCGCCCTCGGGCTCAACATCGTGGTCGGGTTCGCCGGATTGTTGGACCTCGGCTACGTGGCCTTCTTCCTCGTGGGTGCCTACGTAGGTGCGTGGTTGATGTCGGACTTTGCAGTCAACGTGAGGCCGAGTTGGCGAAACATCAACATCCACTTCCTCGATGCCGCCAGCCGCAAGATCCCGGGCATCCACCTCTCGTTCTGGATCGTCGTCATCATCGCCGGCCTCATTGCCGCGCTGGCCGGTGTGATCATCGGCGCGCCAACGTTGCGGTTGAAGAGCGATTACCTCGCGCTTGTCACGCTCGGATTCGGTGAGATCCTGCCCGAGGTCTTCCGCAACAGCGACGACCTCCCCCCGGGCCACCTGAACTTGACCAACGGCACAAAGGGCATCGGGCCTGTCGACCGGGTCGGGATGGGCTTCCTCGATAAGATTCCCGGCATCCCGAAGACGATCGTCTCGAGCGACTACAGAACCAAGTACTACGTGATCCTTGTGTTCTGCGGCTTGTTTGTATGGGTCTCGGTGAAGCTGCGCGACGGGCGTCTCGGCCGGGCATGGATGGCCATCCGCGAAGACGAGCTGGCTGCCAGCCTGATGGGTGTTCCGCTGATGCGCACCAAGCTGTGGTCGTACGCCGTTGGCGCCGTGGCAGGCGGCGTGGGTGGCGCCTTCTACGCAACGATCGTCGGCACTGTCAATGTCGACACCTTCACCTTTGCCTTCTCGATCATCGTGCTTTGCGCTGTCATCCTGGGTGGGATGGGCAACGTGTGGGGTGCGATCCTCGGCGCCGTCGTGATCACCTGGTTCAACTACACCGGCCTGACCTACATCGGTGGCAAGATCAACAGCGCGGCTCCCGATGGCAGCTACTTCGCCAAGTTCAACTTCATCAATCTGCAGTTCGGTTTGTTCGGGCTCGTGCTCGTGCTGATGATGTTGTTCCGCCCCGATGGTTTCATTCCTGCGGCCCGATCGAAGCAGGTCAAGCAAGCAGAGCAGCAGGTGCTGCAAAGCCAGGACGAGATCCTGGGTGACCACCCAGTTCTGCGAGTCGAGGGGGTTGAGTCATGACCGAGCTACTGCTCGATGCGCGCGAGGTTCGCGTCCGATTCGGCGGGCTCATCGCCGTCAACGATGTCGACTTCAACATCCCGGTTGGCGCGATCGTCGCCCTGATCGGACCCAACGGTGCTGGCAAGACCACGTTCTTCAATGTGCTCACCGGGTTGTACACGCCCACGCAGGGTCACGTCGACTTCGACGGCCGCTCCGTGTTGGGTGTTCCGCCGCACACCATTGCTGGGCGCGGCATGGCCAGGACGTTCCAGAACATCCGCCTCTTCGGGGCGATGACCGCTGCAGAGAACGTGATGGTGGCAATGCATCCGCACTTGCGCAGCGGGGTGGCCTCGACCATCTTGAGGTTGCCAAAGCAGCGTCACGAAGAACGAGATGCCCGCAACACCGCCAAGGAACTCCTCGAGTTCGTCGGCATCGGCGGAACCGACGAAGAGTTCGCGAAAAACCTCCCCTACGGTGATCAACGTCGCCTTGAAGTTGCGCGGGCCCTGGCCCTGAGACCGAAGCTCCTGCTGCTCGACGAGCCGACGGCCGGCATGAACCCGCAAGAGTCGGCAGCGTTCACCTCCTTCGTCCACCGTGTCCGCGACGAGCGCCAGATCACGATCCTGCTGATCGAGCACGACATGAAGGTCGTCATGGGTACCGCGGAGCGGATCACCGTGCTCGAGTACGGCGCCAAGATCGCCGAGGGCACCCCAGCCGAGATCCGCGCCGATCCTCGGGTCATCGAGGCCTACCTCGGCAAGGCCGCAACGGAAGGTGCTGCATGACATCCATCGATCTAGCTCCGCCGTCGGCACGTGCCGCAGGGCGCGAACCGATGCTGATCGTCGACGACATCCACGTCTTCTACGGCAACATCGCCGCGGTCAAGGGAATCTCACTGACCGTCTACCCGGGCGAGATCGTCACGCTGATCGGTGGTAACGGCGCGGGCAAGTCAACGACGATGCGCACCATTTCCGGTCTGCTGAAGCCAAAGCGCGGCGAGGTGCACTTCGAAGGCAAGAAGGTCTCGGGCCTGAAGGGCCACGAGGTGGCTCAGCGCGGCATCGCCCAGAGCCCCGAGGGGCGGCGCATCTTTCCGCGAATGACAGTCACCGAGAACCTCGACCTCGGCGCCTTCCTGCGCAATGACAAGGCCGAGATCCTCGCCGACATGGACCGAGTTTTCGACCTCTTCCCGCGGTTGAAGGAGCGGCTCGCTCAGAAGTCCGGAACGTTGTCGGGTGGCGAGCAGCAGATGCTTGCCATGGGTCGCGCCCTCATGGCTCGGCCTCGACTGCTGCTGCTCGACGAGCCGTCGATGGGCTTGGCGCCGGTCTTGGTCGAACAGGTCTTCGAGACGATCCGCAAGGTCAACGAGCAAGGCACCACGGTTCTCCTCGTGGAGCAGAACGCGTTGGTGGCCCTCAACATCGCCGATCACGCCTATGTGCTCGAAACCGGCCAGATCACGCTCGAGGGGCCCGCCAAGGAGTTGGCCAACAACGACGAGGTTCGCAAGGCATATCTCGGCGAGGACTGATCGCCGCCGCCGCCCAGCGCTCACTACCCACGCCGGCGGGAGCGGCTCCAAACTGCAAAGACGGTCGCCCCGATGGCCACGACCCCGGCAATGCCCACGCCGATGGCCCGTTGCAGGTCGCGATTGTCGCCGTTCTCGACGATGGGAGCTGCCGACAGCGGCGGCGCTGTCGCTACCGGGTCGTCCGGAATCTCGGCTGGGAGCACAGCAGGCGTAGTGGATCCCGTCGGCACAGTGTCTGGCGTCGTTTCGGGACCGAACGTTGGAACGGTCGAGTCGGTGGACCCGACCGGTGATGCATTCGAGATCACGAGCGGAGTTTCCGTCGTCAGGCGGGCGTCGCCAACACCCAGGACGTTGACGGAAGCATCACCCGGTTCCATGCCTGCGGGAACTACCACCTGGACCTTGAACGCGTAGTCGCTGCCTGCCGACCCGTTGGCCACCACGAACTCGTGCGTTCCCTGGTCGATCACGATCACCAGGCCGGTCAGTGGATTGCCCAACGCGCCGACTCCCGACGGCAATGTGCCTGTGTCGAGGCAGTCGTCGCCGAAGTACCGCCCGGTGATGGTCAGCACGGCGCCTCTCGCAACCCTGGCCGGCCTGAACGTCACCGATGGTGCTGCGCAACTGGCTGCGGCGGGACGTGGCAGAGCCAGGGGCGCGGTGAACACTGCCGCCGCCGTGACCGCGATCGCCCCGAGACGTCTCACTCAGCGTTTCTTGACTGCCATCAGGCAGGCCAACTCGTAGACCGTGCTCGCAGCGGCAAGTGATGTGATCTCGGCATGGTCATACGCCGGCGCCACTTCGACGACATCACCGGACACCAGATCCAAGCCCGCCAACCCGCGCAAGATCATCACGAGCTCGCGAGTGGTCATGCCCGCGATTTCTGGCGTGCCCGTGCCGGGCGCGTGCGCTGGATCGAGCACGTCGATGTCGATCGACAGGTACAGCGGCCGATCCCCGACTCGGGTACGAATCCGCTGGGCGACCTCGTCGACGCCCAGCCGCTGTATGTCGTCGCAGCTGATCATCGAGAAGCCCAACGCCGCATCTTCGACGTAATCGGAGGGTGAGTAGATCGGTCCGCGAATGCCGACGTGCATGGATGCCTCGGTGTCGAACAGACCCTCTTCCGCGGCGCGGCGAAAGGGTGTGCCGTGGGTGAAGCGCTCGCCGAAGTACTCATTCCAGGTGTCCAGATGCGCGTCGAAGTGAACCAGGGCAACCTTGCCGAACCGTCGATGCACCGCCTTCAGCAACGCGTATGCGATGGTGTGGTCGCCACCGATGGTGATCACACCATCGACGGGATGTGGACCCTCTGCAGTGCCGAGCAGTTCGCCGGCTCGCGCCTCGATCGCGGCCAAGGACTCGGGGATCGAATACGGGTTGCACGCAACGTCGCCGGCGTCGGCGAACTGCAGGTCGACAAATGGCTGCACATCGAATCCAGGGTGGTATTGCGGCCGAAGTGCCCTCGATGCTTGCCGCACCGCGGTCGGTCCGAAACGGGCGCCGGGACGAAAGCTGACCCCGCCGTCGAACGGCGCGCCGAGGATCGCGACGTCGCAACGCTCGACGTCGCGCAGCTCGGGCAGCCGCACGAAGGTCGGCGATCCGGCGTAGCGGGGCATCGCGGTCCCCGCGACGGGTTGGATCGGAGTGGGCTGATCGGTCACACTCAGAGACTGTATGACGTTGGACCAATTGCTTCCCGATCGCGCCGAGGTGGTGATCATCGGCGGCGGGGTGATGGGCACCAGCGCAGCGTTTCACCTGGCCGAGGCCGGTGTCACCGATGTGGTGCTGCTGGAAGCGGATCAACTGTCCTGCGGATCGACGTCCAAGTCCGCCGGCGGGGTGCGGCTGCAGTTCTCGGACGAGATCAACATCGCTCTGGCGCTGCGGTCGATGGACGCGTTCGAGCGCTTCGGTCAGCGACCCGGCGCAGACATCGGGTTGCAGCAAGTGGGGTATTTGTTTTTGCTCACAGATCCCGCCGACGTCAGCGTGTTCGAGAAGAACACGGCGTTGCAGAACTCGATGGGCGTGACCAGCCGGATGATGTCTGCCGCCGAGGCCGGGCAGTTGTCGACGCTCGCCAACGTCGAAGATGTCCTGGCCGCGTCTTTCTGCTCCCGCGACGGTCACGCGACACCGGACGCCGTGGTGTTGGGCTACGCGACCGCGGCGCGAGCCATGGGCGTGACGATCGCGACGCAGTGTCCCGTCACCGGGATCGATGTGGCCGATGGTGAGATCACGGATGTGCGGACCACCCGAGGAACCGTCTCGACGCAGACGGTCATCTGCGTTGCAGGTGCATGGTCACCGAACATTGCCGCGATGGTCGGTGTCGACCTGCCCGTTCGGCCCGTTGCGCGCCCGATCTGGTACACCGAGCCGATGCCCGGTCGACCGGCCAGGGTGCCGATGACGATCGATTTCACGACCGGCTTCTACTTTCACACCGAAGGCCCTGGACTGCTGTTCGGCATGGCCGATCCGGATCAGCCGCCCGGCTTCGACGCGCCGATGAGACCAGATTGGCTCGAGGTCGTCGGCGAAGTTGTTGCCCATCGTGCTCCGGCGTTGCTCGAGGTCGGGATCGCGGGTGGCTGGCACGGTTTCTATGAGACGACGCCGGATCACAACGCCTTGATTGGGGAGGTGCCCGGTGTATCCCGATTCCTGTATGCGACGGGGTTTTCGGGACACGGCTTCCTGCTCGGCCCCGCCGTGGGGGAAGTGTTGCGTGATCTGGTGCTCGGTCACACACCCTCTGTCGACGTCAGCGGCTTCGTTGTCGAGCGCTTCGCCGGCGAGACCCGCCCGGAGCACAACATCGTGTAGCTGTGTCAGTGCCAGGTGGCGACCGGCGAGCCCAAGACCGTTGGGTCGACCACGACGCCGAGGCCCGGTGTGCTCGGCGCCGATCCGCGGCCATCCGCCGAGTGTGGCTCGTATCCGGCGAGGTGGTTGTCGGTCCAGTCGTTCATGAATGACACGGCGAACAGCGCATTCGCCGGAGTGCTTGCGCCAAGGTGGCTCACGGCCGCGGACGTGAGATCGCCGCCCCAGCTGTCCTCGATCGTCAGTCGGATGCCCAACTCGACAGCCACGTCACGTATCAGTTTGGCGTTGGTCAGGCCTCCGACTCGGTTGAGCTTCAGGTTGATCGCCTCCATGCCGCCGGCTTGGGACGCCTCGACGAGGGTGGCAACATCGGTGATCACCTCGTCGAGCACGAACGGAATGGTGGTGTTGCGTCGAACGAGCAAGCACTCGGCCAAGGTCGGGCAGGGCTGCTCGAGGTACAGCCTCTCGGCACCGTCCATGATGCGCGCCGCCACGACCGCGTCCTGCCGGCGCCAGCCGCCGTTGGCGTCGGCCAGGATCAGATCGTCGTCGTCTGTCGCCTCGACCACGGCCAGGCTGGCACGCGCGTCGGCAACGGGGTCGTTGCCGACCTTCAGTTGGAAGCGGTGGATGCCGTGGCTGCGCTGGTCC
>JANMRB010000056.1:0-4872 GCA_031370825.1 Ilumatobacteraceae bacterium | reverse complement strand
CACGATTTCGCAGCCCACTGGCAGCGCCGACGGAGACCGCGGCGCTCCGTTGGTCCCCTTCCGCTAGCGCGAGCTCTGTGAAGGCGACGAGCGCGAACGTTACGGTGAGCGTGCTGAGGTTGCTGTCTTCCATCGAGTCGGGGTGAGCATGCGGAACCTCGACCCCGTCTGGGATGCTTCGACGTTCACGAGGCTATGACCGGCGAGCGTATCGAGCAGATCGAGCACTCGATCCTCGGTGAGCTCACAGACGTAGGTCGCGGCGGCGAGCGTCCAGCCGTCCGCGAAGACTGACAGGGCGGCGAGAAAACGCTGTTCCGCATCATCGAGCAGCCCGACGCTCCATTCGACGGTCGCCCGCAGGGTGCGTTGGCGCTCGGGGAGGTCGACCGGTCCAGTGCCCAGCGCGTCGAGCAGGTTCGCGAGTCGCACGAGCAACGCGTCTGGCTCGAGCAGGCGAGTTCTTGCCGCCGCCAGCTCGATCGCCAGAGGCAATCCATCGAGGCGCCGGCAGATCTCCACCACGGCCAATGCATTGGACTCTGTCAGTTCGAAGTCGCTGCGGACGGCCATGGCCCGATCGACGAAGAGCTGCACGGCGGGCAACGGGGCGAGCTGACTGATCGGCGGCTCAGTTGCGAACACGGGCACTGTCAACGCGGAGACCGAATACTCCCGCTCGGCCCGCAGTCGCAGAACGGTGCGTCTGGTGACAAGGATCTACAGATCGGGGCAGGACGAGAGAAGCTGGTCGAGCTCGAGCGCAACCCCGATCACTTGTTCGAGGTTGTCAAGCACGAGCAACGTCGGGGTCTCTGCGAAGTGCTCAGCCAGCACATCCACCGGTGAGCGCGTTCCTTCGATGGTGGCTCCGACAATGGCGGCCACGCGAGGCATCACCAACTCGGGCTGAGCAATCGAAGCGAGTGACACGAACACCGTCTGGCGTGAAGATCGTTCCTCGAGGCGATCACCGACGGCGATTGCCAATCGGGTCTTGCCGATGCCTCCGGGACCAGTGAGGGTGACAAGTCGCACCTCGGCCAACTCGAGCAGATCCAATACCTGGCTGATGTCGTGCTCGCGCCCGATCAGCGACGTCGATGTCACTGGAAGGGAGCGCCGGACCCGCCGAGCCGCCTTCGGCGCAGGTTGCCCGGAGGGCGCGGCGCCGTCAGCGGCGACCGAGAACCGCTCACTCAACAGCAGCGCCAGATCGTTCCGGACCAAACGGGCGAGCTCGCGTGGGCTTCCGAACGATCGATAGGAGTCGGTCGCCTCCGTCTGAAGCCCGGCGATCATGGCTGCCAGCCCCGGCTCTCGATCGGGTGCCGGTGTCTTGACGTACAACAGTCGAGGCAGCGACCGGGAGAGTCGAAGCTCATCTTCCAAACCCGATATCTCCATGCCGGGCCCGATCCATCCATAACGCTGCCAGTACAGGCCGATGAAGATGTCGGACTGCGCCAGATAGGCCCGATACAGATCCTGTGGCGGGTGTGGTCGAGCGCCGAGCTCGAACATCACCGGCGTCAGTCCCAACGCAGCGATCGAACGGGCCACAGTGGCACGCTCAGCGGCTAGTTCGGCCAACGTAGAGCTGACGAAGACGCGCAAACGCTGATCTGGCGTCCGAATCACACCAGTTCGACCTCGACGAGGTTGTCGCAGAAGGTCGGACCGTTGGCGAGATCGCCGAGGGAATCGCTGGTGAGCGAGTTCGCTCCTCCCAACTCGGGATCAGCCCCCCATCGACCGAATGGGATGGCAATCGTGCCCACAGGGACGTTGTCGGTGACGGAGGCAGACAGTCGGATGCGGCCGAGGTCGTTGTACACCGAGATCTCCACCCCGTCGACTATGGCGCGTGCAGCGGCGTCGTGAGGGTGTATTTCCGCAGTGGCACGCGGTTCTGCGTTGAGCATCACCGGCATGTTTCCGTAGGAGGTGTTGATCGAGTAGTGACGTTTGAGGGTGAGGAGCCGCAGCGGGTACGGGCTCGCGGAGTTCGGTGTTCGTGCTGGTGGGCGGTATTCCGCGACCGGGTGCAGCCCCGCCGCTGCAAGTGCATCGTTGGAGAACGCGAAGGTGGAATCGGACGCGACGGCGGTACCAACCGGCGGGCCGACCCGCGCGAATCCGTCCTTGCGAAGCACATCAAGAGTGACGCCTGCAGCGGCCGCGGGTGAGTCGGCCAGTGCAAGCTCCATGAGCTGATGATCATCGAGTTGGAACACTTCGTCTGCGAAGCCCAATCGGGCTGCCAGGAGCCTGGTGACCTCGGCGTTCGATTTTGACTCGCCCACCGGATCGATGGCTGCCTCATTCCAGGAGAGGTACGAGAAACCCCACGAACCGACGAGATCGGGATGCTCCAGCATCGTCGTGGCGGGAAGCACGATGTCGGCGTATCGGGCGGTGTCGGTCACGAACTGGTCATGGACGACAGTGAACAAATCCTTTCGTTTGAGGCCTTCCAATACCCGCTGTTGGTCAGCGGCAATGACCGCCGGGTTGCTGTTCCAGACGTAGAGGGCCCGAATTGCGGGGTCCACTTCTGGATCGGTGAGGACCCGGCCAAGCTGGATCATGTTCACCTCCCGCGTGCCGGGCGGGGAGAAATCGGGGCGGGTGAGGGCCGAGAGGTTCGTGTGTCCGATCGACACTGCTCCCGCGATGCCTCCCGATGGCCATTGCCACTGTCCGGTCAGGGCAGGCAGGCATTGGATGGCTCGCAGCGCCGAACCCGATCCGGTCGATCGCTGCATGCCGACGCCGAGCCGGATCGCCGCGGGTTTCGCGCTCGCGTAGCGACGAGCGAACTCGACGATGTCCTCCGCAGGAACACCGGTCTCGGCTGCAGCACGCTGTGGCGTCCACGGTTCGACCGCTGTCCTGTAAGCATCGACGTCGGAGGTATGGGCCGCTACGTATGCGTGATCCTGGAGTCCTTCACTGAAGATGACGTTGGCCACTGCGAGGGCGAGCGCCCCGTCGGTGCCCGGGTGGGGGCGAAGATGGAGGTCGGCGTAGGGCGTGGTCCGGCTCCGGTAGGGATCCACCACCACGAGCTCGGCGCCGTTCTGCTTACGGGCGCGCCTGATCAGCTCCCACGTGTGGATCGAGGTCGAGACCGGGTCCATGCCCCAGACCACGACCATCTTCGCTTCGGGCAAGTTCTCGGGGTCCGACCACGGCCAACGGGTGATGCCCGACAACGCGAACCACTGAGGCCCACAGATCGATCGCTCCAGCTGGGTCGCACCCAGCCTGTTGAACAGCGCCTGCGTGGTCCCAAACGCGTCGAGCAGACCCATCGATCCGAGATAGGAGTAGCCAAGGATCGACGTGGGACCCAGCTCTTCCGAAAGCTCTCGCCAACGCGTTGCGATTTCGTCGAGCGCCGCGTCCCAACTGATCGGTGCGAACTCGCCTTTCCCCTTCGGCCCGGTTCGCCGAAGCGGCGTGAGCACTCGATCAGGGCTGTAGACCCGCTCGAGATATCGATCGACCTTCACGCAGAGATGCCGGCCAGTGATCGGATGCGAGCGGTCCGCCGTGATCTCGACGGCCCGGCCGTCGGCGTCAACCGTGACCAAGGCACTGCATGCATCCGGACAGTCGTGAGTGCATGTCATTCGCACCAGACGGTCTGTCATGTCGATGCACCGACGTTCCGGAAGAACCAGAACGAGCTCGTCAGCCACAGCAGGACCAGCGTTGTGAACAGCAATCCTCCGACCACAGGTATCGTCCAGCCCGGCATCCGTCGCGACCGGACGACGAGGACTTTCGTGACGAACGCGCCGTAGAAGGTGCAACCGAGTATCGAATGGGCGAACTGCCGACCGTGGGCCTGCTGCGGGTTGAATCCCAGCGACCAGAGGCAGTGGTACGCCACCGGCAGCGACACGAGGAGCGCGAGCGTGCCGGACAGGCGGTGAGCGGGCCCGACCCAACTCGGTGCGGGTCGTCCGGGGAGCTTGCCGAACATCCACAGGCCGCCGAACAGCTGGGTGAACGCCAGAACCACGACGAGAGTGGTCGCCCACGCCTTGAAATGGATGGTGTCGGAAAAAAATAGTTTGAGCGTCGTGTTCGACGGATCGTGGACCCGCCCGAACACCCCGACAGCCACAGCGACGCACGCGCCTGCCAACACGGCTCCGGCAAAGACGAGTGCGGAGTCGTTCCTACCGGCAAGTTGGGTTTCAGCACTCATGTCCCAGCCCCTTTCGTCTCTTCGACGTCGCCGAATTGTCGCACAACTCTCCAACACCAAGCTCGACGCAAGTAGGGGATTTGCGGGCCTTCGATCAGTCTCGTTCCGCTGACCATCCTCGACGCGTTCGTCATCATGTTGACGTTGCGAGAAGAAAGCCGGCAGCGGCGCGTCCTTCAACAATGGTGATTCCGTCCATCTCGTTCTACACGCGGACGTCGATAATTCATTGATGCGCATGACAAAACCGCTCGAAGTTGGTGCGGAGGGCGATGTCGCTGCGGGTCGCCAAGATGACGAAGAGGTCACCTACGCCGTGTTCACCACGCCCACCACATGGCGAGCAGCAGGAGAAGTGTCTGCAGCGCCCGGGCCACGGTCAAGTGTCCGATCAGGAGATCAGAGTGCTGGGTCACGGCGAACACGAAGACCACATCGAAGAAGAGTTTGATCGACGTGACCCGGTGCTCGTCCGGCGCCCGAATCCGGAGGAAGGACGAGCCCTTCGCGCTTGCCGACTCATCGTGCCACGTTCGGCGGCAGCCTCCTCACCTACGATGTTGCAGTGGCGGACATGTTGGTGCTCTCGGCACACCTACCCGAGATCGAGTTCGCTGCTGGCGACGCCGTTGTGCGCGAGGGCGGCGCGA
>JANMRB010000054.1:0-12519 GCA_031370825.1 Ilumatobacteraceae bacterium | reverse complement strand
GCCTACCCGATCAACAAGAAGGAATACGGCTACTACGTCGTGTACCAGCTCGTTGCCCCCGGAGGCGCCCTCGACGAGCTCGAGCGCTCGTTCCGCATTGCTGACGACATCGTCCGCCACAAGCTCATCCGCCTTCCCGATACCGAGGCAGCTCGCCGCGGTCTCACGGAGCCAGCGGCCTGATCCGCCGCGCGTCAAGCCAAGGAGGCCGTCATGGCCGATAGCAATGTCACCATCGTAGGAAACCTCACCCGCGATCCCGAGCTGCGGTTCACCGCCGGCGGCAAAGGCGTCGCCAGCTTCGGCGTGGCCGTCAACCGTCGGTATCAGGTCAACGGCGAGTGGCAGGAGAAGGTGTCGTTCTTCAACGTCACCGCCTGGGACAGCCTCGGCGAGAATGCCGCCGCTTCGCTCACCAAGGGAACACGCATCATGGTCACCGGCCGCCTCGAGCAGCGCGAGTACGAGACCACCGCCGGCGAGAAGCGCAACGTTGTCGAGATCGTTGCCGACGAGCTCGGGCCGAGCCTGCGATGGGCGCGTGCCGAGGTCGAGCGCACACAGCGCACAGGCCCCGATGGCGCCCCTGCCGGTGGTGGCCGGCCCGCAGCCGCCGCCGCTGCTCCCGCGGGTGGTGGCCGTACCAGTGATCCCGTATACGGCGACGAAGAGCCGTTCTGACCAGTGACGATTGATCCGAGAAAGACCCGACAATGACCAGCAAGAAGAATCGCGCCAGGGCGCCAAAAGAAATCAACAAGAAGTTCAAGAAGAAGACGAGCGTGCTCGTCACCGACAAGGTCGATTTCGTCGACTACAAAGACGTCAACTTGTTGAACCGCTTCGTCAGCGATCGCTCCAAGATCCGCAACCGTCGGGTCACCGGCAACACGGTTCAGCAACAGCGCGACATCGCCAATGCTGTGAAGAACGCGCGGGAGATGGCGTTGCTGCCGTACACGAAGCGCGTCTCGCAGACGCGTGCCGGCCGGCCTCCTCGTGACCGCGACGAGGACGGCGGCGGGCGCGGGCGTGACCGCGAGGATGGCGGAGGCCGCCGCGACTCGTTCAAGGCCGATGCCGTGATACCCGAGATCGCACCAGCACAGGTCGACGATGTGGTGGCCGGCACCGACGACGAGACGGTTGAGGCCTGAGCATCATGAGGATCATTCTCCGCTCGGATCGCAAAGGTCTCGGCAAGCGCGGCGACATAGTCGAAGTATCCGATGGTCACGCTCGCAACTTCTTGTTCCCGAAGGGTCACGCCTTGAAGGCGTCCGATGGGGCGATCGCTCAGGCCGCGTCGATGCGTCGTTCGCGCGACCTTCGCGACGCGCAGGATCGTGAAGGTGCTCAGACCATCGCCTCGGCACTGGTTCCCAAGATCATCACGATCTCAGCCAAGTCGGGCCCGGAAGGCAAGCTCTACGGCTCGGTCACCCTGGCCGATGTCGCTCACGCTGTCGAAGAGCAGACCAGGGTGGTCATCGATCGCAAGAACCTGCACATGGACCCGATCAAGTCGCTCGGCACCCACACGGTCACCGCCAAGTTGCACAACGACGTCGAGTTCCCGATCACCGTCGAGGTCGTCAGCAAGTAACCATCCATCTTTCCTCTCCACAGGGTTGTCCACAGCCCCGGTACGGCCTCACGCGGACCGTGTCCGGGGCTGTGCTATTCCTCCGAAAGGGGGTTGTCCACACACGCGCACAGCCAACTCACAAGATGTTGGCTCTTACGTTCCACAGGCTTGATCAGGCAAGGTAGATGACTCATGGCTGATTTCTCACGCGACTCCGGTCGCGATCGCAACACGCGCCGGTCCGACAGTCGCGTCCCTCCTCACAACCTGAACGCCGAGGAGAGCCTGCTCGGGGCCCTGCTGCTTTCGCGCGACGTCGTCGATCAGATCGGCGAGCTCGGAGTGATGGTCGATCACTTCTACAAGCCCAGCCATCAACACATCTACTCGGCAATTCGCGGGCTGATGGCAACGGGACAACCCGTCGACGCGGTGACCGTGGCCGACGAGTTGCGCCGCAACGGTCTCCTCGATGAGATCGGTGGGCCCCAGACCCTGCTCGAGTTGCAGAACGCCACTCCAGCCATCTCCAACGCGTCGCGCTACGCCAAGATCGTCCAAGACACAGCGATGCTTCGAAAGCTCATCGGTGTCGCCAGTGAGATCGCCGAGATCGCCTACCTCGAGCCCGACGATGTCACCAAGGCGCTCGACGAGGCCGAGACGAAGGTCTTCGAGATCGCCGAGGCTCGAATCACCGATACGACGATGTCGCTCAGCGATCTGTTGCCACTGGCGATGGACAAGTTGCAAGAGACGTTCGAACGCGGCGACATCATCACAGGCACGGCCACCGGCTTCCACGATCTCGACGAGATCCTCTCCGGGTTGCAACCGTCGACGCTCAACATCATCGGTGCGAGGCCGGCGATGGGCAAGACCAGCCTCGGGTTGGGCATCGCCACGTACGTAGCCCAAACTGCGCGCCGTCCCGTGTTGATCTTCTCGCTGGAGATGGGCCACACCGAATTGACCCAGCGAATCCTGTCGAGCGAAGCAGAGGTCGATTCGCAGAAGCTGCGCACCGGCCGGCTGGTCGAGGCCGACTGGACCAAGATCGGCAAGGCGATCAATCGACTCGATGTTCCCCTGTACCTCGATGACAACCCTCGCGTGACGGTCATGGAGATCCGGGCAAAAGCGCGCCGGATGAAGGCCCGCCAAGGCGGACTGGCGTTGATAGTGATCGACTACCTGCAACTGATGAGCGGTGGCAGTTCGGCGGAGAACCGCCAACTCGAGGTCAGCGAGATCAGTCGTGGCCTGAAGATCCTCGCTCGCGAGTTGGAGGTGCCCATCATCGCCCTCAGCCAGCTCAGCCGTAACCTCGAGACCCGCGGCGACAAGCGCCCGATGCTCTCGGACCTGCGTGAGTCCGGATCCCTGGAACAGGATGCCGACGTGGTCATGTTCCTCTACCGCGACGAGGTCTACAACAAAGAGTCAACCGACAAGGCACTGGCCGAGGTGATCATCGCCAAGCACCGGTCCGGGCCGACGGGCACGGTGCGGTTGGTGTTCCGCGGTCAGTTCACGAAGTTCGGCAACGCCGCCCGCGGTGTCTGAATGGGGTGCAGCGCAGAACAACGAGCGCCGTCGTGCGTCTCTGGCCGTCGGCGTTAGGTCGATCGCTTTAGGTCAGGACACGTCTTTCGCCCCGGCGACGAGCTGGCCGGCCTGACGCACGGCAACCTCCGCGTCCTTCTGTGCCATCGGAAGCGACTGGTACTGAGCTCTCGTCTTGGGCTTGAGCAGACGGTCGAGCGTGGCTGCCAGCTCCGCGCCTGCCTTGCCGGCCTTGCGGAGCTCCGGTACCGCTTGCCGGTGATCGTCCGACTTGGACGTGTTGCCAACCAACGTGAGGCAGATGGCATCCTTGGCGTTGATCCCGGCGATCACCGCGTTGGACGTCGCCACGCTCAGATGGCCACGCTTTAGCGCGGACTCTGCCTCGGAGAGGAACTCCTCCGCCTTGGCGAGATGACTGCGAGCTGCTTCGAGCGGGCTCACCCGGCGAACGCTCCCACGATCTGCCGTAGATCGGAACCGGCGAGCGTGACGCCGTCGCGCAGCAGCGCATCGACGAGCGGATCGCCACCACGGGTCAGCTGTTCGACTTCGGCAGGGTCGTACTCGAGCACGTCGCAAGCAGATCCGGTCCACAGCTGCACCTGCTCGGCGAGCGTTGCGACGGCTTGGGCCCACTGTCGATCGTCGACAGCAACGTCGAGCGGCCGCACGATGAACAAATCGACATCGCTCGACGGACGGGCCTCGCCTCGAGCCGTCGAGCCGAACAGGACCACAGTGACCGGCTTGTCACTCCAGGCTGCCACGGCCAAACCGACTCGTCGGCGGAGCTCGTCTTTCGAATCGAGCAATGCCTCGACCGCCCGGTACGCCAAATGCTCGCGATTGATCACGTAGCCGCCCGGAACCCGAACGACCAAACCGCTGCGTGCGAACGCCGCAAGCAGTCGACTCACCGTTGGCTGGCTCACAGAGCCAGTCAACGCCGCAATCATGCGACCTGACAGCGGCAACCCTGCACGGCACAGCACGGTGAGTACGCGTGCCTTGTCGGGTGAGGCGAGCGCCTCGATTGGATGGTTGAGGTACATCACTGCTCCTTCATCCCGATTCTACATCGAATCATTCGATTCGCAAATGAATCAGACGACTCAGTTCTGAATCACTGTCAAGGCCGCTGACTGCGGGGCTCAGGCGACCGGAACCAGAGGTTTCCATATCGTCATCTTGGGCCCCTCGCCGTCATGCGCGGGTGAGGGATCAAGCAGCACCTTCAGCGCCCGCTCCCCTTCGGCATCGGTGAACGGTCGCGTCGTGTGGCAGAACTCGACCATGTTTCGGTTCGGGTCGGTCGTGTAGATGCTGATGCAGAAACCGTGGTCGACCTCGGCGACCGTCATGCCGTGGCTTCGCCAGCGATCGCGGTGCTCGTAGAGAGCCTCCAGCGTGGCCGCGTCGAACGCGATGTGGTTCACCCATGCGGGTAAACCGATAGCGGTGTTGAGGTTGACCGGGTAGTCGTCATCGATTTGATCGTCGTGCAACTCCCAGAAAGCCATCAGACCCTCTTCGCGGCTGACTGACGGGTTGGTCGCGAAGAAGAAGTGCTTGCTCCAACCGCCGTGGTCACCAGGGTTCGGCCCGACGACAACCTTGACGAGCTCGAACCCCATGAGGTCGGTGTAGAAGCGATACGTCGCTTCGGTATCGCGAGTGGCCAGAGCAACATGGTGGAACGCCATGACGCAATTGTCGCGCCGGCGGGTGGTGCTGTCATCACGCGACCGCCAGACTTGCCGTGTGTTCCTCGGCGATGATCTGTTGGCTTGGCTCGTCCTCGCGCTGGGTGGGGCATTGTTCGCCGGCAACCTGCTTGCCTTGGTCAAACCACCGCCACCCAAGGAGGGTGATCTGGAGAAGGCCCCAGTCGGTCGAAGCGTCCTGATGGGCGTCATCGGCCTGGTCGCCGCGATCTGGGCACTGGCCTCCCTGATCAGTTAGTCGGCCATCGCCTCGGCGAGCGTGTGCAGGAAGCGATCGTTCTCCTCCGGCGTCGAAATGGTCACGCGGATGCCTTCGTTGCTGAACGGCCGCGTGACGACGCCGCGGCGTTCCATGCCCAGGTAGACCTCGTCGGTCCGTTCACCGATCGGAAGGTAGACGAAGTTTGCTTGGGCGTCGGGCAGCTTCCATCCTGAGTCGGTCAGCTCGTCGATCACCCGAGCTCGTTCACTGAGGATGTTGGCGACGCGCCCACCGATCTCGGCTTCGGCATCGATTGCCGCAATCGCGCCCGCTTGTGCCAGGGCACTGACCGCGAACGGAAACAACGTCTTGTCGATCGATGCGATCACCTCCGGGTCGGCGATCGCGTATCCGGCGCGGATGCCGGCCATGCCCTGTGCCTTGGAGAACGTTCGGGTCACGACCACGTTGCGATAGCGGGGGATCAGGTCGCGCACGGGGTCGCCGAACGAGCGGTCGAGGAACTCGCGATAGGCCTCGTCTATGACGACGATCGTCGAGGCCGAGATGCCATCGAGCAGGGCTGCGATGTCGGTTGTCGCCACGGCGGTTCCGGTCGGGTTGTTCGGCGTTGCGAGGAGCACCAACTTGGTGCGCTCGGTGATTGCCGCAGCAACTGCTGCCAGGTCGAAAGCGTGATCAGCATCGAGGGGCGTGGTCACTGCCGATCCCGCCATCAATTGGGTGTAGACGGGATAGACCTCGAACGACCGCCAGGGGTAGACGACCTCGTCGCCGGGGTCGACGTACGTCAGGAACAGTTGCTGCAGAAGACCGACGGAGCCTGCTCCGACTGTGACCCGATCGACATCGACGCTGAGCCAGTTCGACAGCCGCTCGCGCACGGCTGTGGCGCGGTGGTCGGCGTAGCGGTTGGCGCCCTTCGCGGCGGCCGCGACAGCGTCGACGATCGACCGGATCGGTGGCAATGGGTTCTCGTTCGACGCCAGCTTGATGGCATTGGTGATGCCGTGTTCCGCTTCTGCCTGCGAGGCTGCCTTGCCGGGGCGGTAGGCGGGCATGAGATCGACGGCAGGGCGAGGCCTACCGACGGAATGCGTTGCAGTCATGGATGCTCCGGTTGGGCGAGTAGTCAGCCCAACGTAGCGTCGTGCGCCGGAACAGTGGGGAACGAAACCGCAAGCGGGCCGAGCAATGGCTGGGCCGCCAGCGTCACGCGGTCGCGCCCGCCATCTTTCGACTTGAACAATGCCTCGTCGGCGCGCAGCATCGTCTGCGCCACGTGCGTCCCTTTGCCGAGCGCTACACCGATCGAAACCGTCAGCGGCTCGTCGATGGCCAAGGCCATGCGCGAGACGCCGACCCGAATGCGTTCGGCGACCTGAGCAGCCTCGATCGAGTTGGTCTGGGCAAGCAGCACGCAGAACTCCTCGCCGCCGTACCGGTACACGACGTCGCCCGCTCGCACCTCGCGACGGAGCACTGCTGCCACCCCGCGCAGCGCTTGGTCGCCCGCATCGTGACCGTGGTCATCGTTGATCCGTTTGAAGTGATCGACATCGACCATGATGACGGCGACGGGTGTTGTTTCGTTGCTGGTGGCCTCGAGTGCGAGATCGCGGTCCAGACGGCGACGATTGCCGACACCCGTCAGATCGTCACAGAGCGCCAGGTGCGCGAAGTGGCGGTTTCGGCGGCTGCGAATCGCAGCGAACACACCGAGCGCAGCGCCCGCTGCAGCCAGAATGCCGATGGCGATGAGGGCGACCAAGGTCGTGCGATCAGACATGGCGACCGACGCCGTTGTCACCAGGTTGGTGTCCGCGCCGAACTTCACATCGTTCTATCGGCGTGATCATGCCCGAAGTTGAACGCTCATCGCCGTCCGCGCTGACGTGTGCAATGCTGCGGAGATGGGCGCAAACGTTGAACGATGGGGGTCCGGCGGGCCGTGGGAAGGCATTGTCGGATACAGCAGAGTCGTGCGCAGCGGTGATTACGTCCATGTCGCCGGCACGACAGCGACTGTCGATGGGCAAGTTGTCGGACGCGGCGACGTCGGTGAGCAGACCAGAGTGATACTGCGCATCATCGGAGAGGCACTGGCCAAAGCGGGGGCCACCTTCGAGCAGGTGGTCAGGACCCGGATATTCGTGCTCGACATTGCCGATTGGGAAGCTGTCGGGGCAGCTCACGGCGAGGTGTTCGCTGACATCCGTCCCGTGTCGAGCATGGTCGAGATCTCGCGACTGATCGATCCTGACCACCTCGTGGAGATCGAGGTCGAGGCGTACAGTCCTCGTCATGGATGAGGAACGTCCGGTTGATTCGGGCGGCGTGCGCGGCGACATCGAGCAATTGCTGGCGCTGTCCTCGAAGATCCCGGCAGCGCTGATTCGTCCCGTCTGGCGGCGAATCACCGAGAGCGAATCCCCGTGGGCGGTGCTCTGCGCCGTGCTGGCAGCGACGGCATTGCAGGTCGCCCTTCCGAACCGCTACGAGATTCCTCCGAATTGGTTGTTGCCAACTCTGGGAGCACTTCTCGGGTTAGGCCTATCGATCGCCAATCACGAAGGCTTCACGCGGATTTCGCCACAACTTCGACTCATCAGCAAGTTGCTCATAGCAGTCATCAGCTTGGCCAACGCGGGTTCCGCTGGCCGATTGATTGCGGCACTCCTGCGAGGCAAGGAACAGGATCCGACCACGTTGTTGCTGACAGGCGGAGCAATCTGGCTGACCAACGTGATCGTGTTCGGCATGTGGTACTGGGACCTCGATCGCGGTGGTCCGGCAGCCCGATCCCGGGCGTTGAAGCCGTACCCCGACCTTCTCTTTCCGCAGATGACCGCACCCGACCTGTCGGCGCCGGACTGGAAGCCTGAGTTTCTCGACTACCTCTATGTGTCATTCACCACCGCGGCAGCGTTCAGCCCGACGGACGTGCTGCCGCTGGCACGGTGGGCGAAGATGACCATGATGGTGCAGTCGATCGTGTCACTGAGCACCCTCGTCCTGGTCATCGCTCGCGCGGTCAACATCTTGAAATGATCGTCTGGCTGCGGTGCCGATGGCCACGAGACCGACACCGAGCAGAAGCAACGGGATCAGAGCGTCCGGGCGATTGTTGATGAGGTTGCCCAGCGTGCCCCTGATGGCGCCAATGCCGAGTACGACCGTGGCGATGCCGAACAGCAACGAGGTGAGATCGAGTCGATGGGTCTTCACGGCTGTGTCCCCGTCGTGACAGCCGTCGTTGGCGTTGGCGTCGGCGACGGTGTCGGGATGACGCTTCCCGGTACCGCAGGTGGTCGGCCCGGGCGGGGTATCACGAAGCCGCCAGGTGTCACCAGCGTGCCGTCGGCACGGACGATCGCACCGTTGTCGAGTTGGATGGACCCATCGGGTCGCTGCTCGACGATCGTGACCCCGTAGGAACCGTCTGCCTCGATCCTGCGTCCGTCTCCGAAGTCGATGGAGCCGTCGGAGAACAGCAGCGTGCCGTCGCCGAACGACCTGATGAGCGGAATGTCGGGCAGCACCGCAGGTGCGGTGATCGGCGGCACTTGATCGAACAAGGTGCCACGGCGGACCTCGATGTGGCCGACGCCTGTTCGAAGCTTCAACTTGATCAGGCGGCCGCCGTCGTTGTGCGAGTCGAGGCTCAGCGTGCGCCGGTATCCACTGCGACTTGACCCGAGCACGTCGATCGCGCCGATCCCGACGCGGGCATCGACTTGCACGCGGGCATCGTCGGGAACGACCACGGTCAGGTCGCCGACGCCGACATCGATCGCCGTCGCGACGTCACCCGGGTAGTCGACGAGAACGAGTTCGAAGCTCCCGAAACTGGCGCGGTACTCGGTGGCGACGCTGCTTCCTGGTCCGATGAACTCGGTACGGCTGCCGCTACGAGCGTCCAGACCGACGCCGGTGAAGCCGAATGCGGAGGCGACGACTGCGGCGGTAGCCGTGGCCAGCGCCGGCACGATCAGCCAGCGGGCGCTTCCCGCAAACGTGCCGACCAGTAGGCCCGCGCCGATGACCACCGTTGCCCCCCCGAAGGCGTACGCGCCACGGTTGTCGGAATTACTGTTGAGCAGCCACACCAAGGCACCCACCACGGTCGCCATGCCGACCGTCAACAGCCCGAGAGTCGACCGCGGGGGGCGCGGTCGGTCTCGACGCTGGGTGCTCCATGAGTTCCATCGTTCGCCCGTGGACTCGCCGGCGGAGGTCACCACCGAGTCACTGGCCGGAACAGCTGGCGGCAGGGCTGCGGGTGTTCGACCACGCCACAGCGCGACGGCGGCGCCGAGCAGACCGATCGCAACCACCCAACCGGGGTCTGGCAGCGAGGCGCCCCCGCCGAACAGCCATCGGACGGCCAACAGAACCGCGAGCGCGCCAACGACGCGACGCGCCACCGATGGCGGCCGCGACGTCGGCGAGTCGGCAAGCAGCGCGAGTGCGGCGATGTAGAGGAGGACTCCGACGCCGCTGAACAGAGCCAGCACCACAAAGGCGATGCGCACGAACAACGGCTCGAGCGCCAACGCGCGGCCCAATCCACCCGCGACACCCAGCACCACGCGGTCATCGGATCGAGCCCAACGATTTTCGGGCGGTGTGCTCAGCGGGGTCGGTGGCGGCAGCGGTGCCGGCTCCGTCTCGAGGTTTGTCATGGGGGCAACGGTACGGATGTCGGCACGTCGACGCCATCGGGGACGACCCTGGTTGATCCCTGACTTCGATCGATGCTCATCAGGGTGAGCACCTGATGTGTGCAGCCCCGTTCAATGGCACGATAGGTATATGCACAGTTCCCCGGCAGCGCACGGCGACCCGCGGATCGAGTTCGCCCGCTCGTCGACCGAACGGATGTTGTTCGGGGTGTGTGGCGGATTTGCGAAGCGCTACGGCGTCGACACCTACGTCGTTCGAATCGCGCTGCTGGTCCTGACTCTTGCCGGCGGCATCGGTGTGGTTTTGTACGTCATCGGCTGGGGCATCAGCAGGTCACCCGACGATCAGGTGCCTGCCGCCATTGAGCCGGAGACGGTCTCGGCACGATCTCTTGCCATGGTTGTGGGCACCGGAGGGTTGTTGATGACCGCTCGGAACGTCGGCCTCTGGCCGGGCGACGCGATCATGTTGCCCGCGGTCGTCGTGGCCAGCGGATCCGCCCTGCTCTGGTACCGCGGCCGTGATTTGCGCCCTGAACAGGATCCGCTCGAGCGCGTGTTACATGGCCGGGTCACGCCGCTGCGATCGCTCGGCGGCGTCGCATTGGCGATCGCCGGTGTTGTCGCCCTGACCGCCCGTGGCGTGCGGTTGGCGCAACTGCCCGCGGCACTTGCGGCACTGGCAATGGCGCTGGCAGGGACAGCCGTGCTCGTCGGCCCATACGTCGGCCGGTTGACGACACAACTCCGCGACGAGGAACGAGCGCGCATCCGCGATCAGGAGCGCAACGACATGGCAGCGCACCTTCACGACTCGGTCCTGCAGACGCTTGCCCTGATGCAGCGCGCCGCGTCGGATCCGCGCCGGATGGTGATGCTCGCCCGGCGCCAAGAGCGTGAGCTGCGCAGTTGGCTGTACGACGTCAAAGCCAGCGCCGCGGTCGGGTCCTTGACGGCTCGTGCGGAGGGAATCGCCGCCGAGGTCGAGTTGGATCATGGTATGCCGGTCGACCTGGTCGTGGTCGGCGACGTGACGATGACACCAGCGGTCGATGCCTTGCTGATGGCGGTCCGCGAGGCGACGGTCAACGCCGCCAAGCACGCGCGCGCCGATCTCGTGAGCGTGTACATCGAAGTCGAGCCGAACACGATCACCGCCTTCGTCCGTGACAAGGGGGTTGGTTTCTCTGCGAGCGAGATCGGTAACGATCGACGCGGCATCGCGATGTCGATACGTGACCGCATCGCGCGTGTCGGTGGGAGCGCTGAATTGGAGTCGTCGCCGGGCGCAGGCACGGAGTGGGAATTGATGGTGCCGCGATGACCGGCCGGGTTCGAGTGTTCGTGGTCGACGATCACGCCCTCTTCCGCTCCGGTGTGAAGGCCGAGATCGGCGACGCGGTGGACATCGTCGGTGACGTCGGAACGGTCGATGAGGCGATCCTCGCAATCCGCGCCACCAAGCCTGACGTGGTTCTGCTCGACGTGCACCTTCCGAATGGAGGAGGCCGGGCGATCCTCGAGGGACTGGCCGACGGGTTGCCCAACACCAAGTGCCTGGCGTTGTCGGTCTCTGACGCCGCCGACGACGTGATCGGCGTGATACGCGCCGGCGCTCGGGGCTACGTCACCAAGACCATCACTCGTGAAGAGCTGCTCGATGCTATTCGCCGTGTGCATGCGGGCGACGCCGTCTTCTCACCGCGACTAGCCGGCTTCGTCCTGGATGCCTTTGCCGGCTCGGCGCCCCTGGCCTCTGACCCGGAAATGGACCGACTGACGCATCGAGAGCAGGAGGTTCTTCGGCTGATCGCTCGCGGATACACCTACAAAGAGGTGGCCGCACGGATACACGTCTCGGTCAAGACGGTCGAGACACATGTGTCGTCGGTCCTTCGCAAGCTGCAACTCTCCAACCGCCACGAGCTCACCGCCTGGGCGACGGACCGGCGTCTGCTCTAGCTGAGCTCTAGCTGTCGTCACTCTCGTCGGCTACGTCTGGCGCCTCTGTGTCGGTGGCCGCTGGTTCTGCAGGCTCGGCGGTGCGGGCAGCCCACGCCGGGCGCTTACCGGTCTCCAACTCGAGGAGCTCGGCCTTGGCTTCCCGCCAGGCAATGTCGGCCGCCGCAGCGCCTCTGCCGGTGCGTTGGGCCTCTTTGACGAGCTCGACGGCGCGCTGGTGCGCTGCCTGGGCGCGACCCAATCGGGCAGCTAGTTCTACAGCTTCGACCTTCAGACGCTCTTGTTGCGCCTTTCGATCTGTTGCCGCTTGTTTGGCGCGGCGGTCGGACTCGGCGGAATCGCGCAGGCTCTGGGCGAAGCGCTCAGCGTCCGAGAGCTCTCGAGGCGGCGGGGCCTTTGGACGTCGACGGCTTGGCATCGTCGCCATTGTGGTCGGAGATCCCGCCGTTCTCAACATCGGGTAGCGGGCTGGCCGAGCGATGTTCCCCTGGCTACCGCAGTATCAGGACGATGATGACGATGAGAAGGATGAGGCCGATGAGGCCCCCGCTGATGTAGATACCGGATGCGAGCAGCATGGTGATCGTGTTACCCAAACGGGTGACATGGCAAACCGGGCAGGTGCGTTTGGCTCATGAGTCGGTCGGGTACCCCGCAAGCAGACCATTACCCGCCATACCCACAGAAAGCTGCACACGATGGACAAGGATCTCGATCAAGCCAAGGGCCGGATCAAGCAGGCCGCCGGCGATCTCACTGACAACGACA
>JANMRB010000016.1:0-36006 GCA_031370825.1 Ilumatobacteraceae bacterium | reverse complement strand
CGTCAACGTTCGCGGGCCCGACGATCTCGACGACACGGTGAACGGTTGGATCACCGAGGCGTGGGATGCGGCCGACAGGAGTTGAAGCGGTCAGCCGCCGATCGTTTGAATCTCCAGCACACCCATTGAAACGGGCGATGTAGTTCGCAGCGCCCCGAGAGATCCGCTGGCGCCGTTGGTCGCCTGCCATGAGACTTGCCACACGATCGTCACGGTGCCGTGGTAGCGCTGGTCGGTCGTTCCGGTGACCTTGGCGACCGACGGGTAGGTGGGTGTCCACGTGCAACCATCCTGTGCCGACTGGGTCGAGCCCCAAGGCCGGCACGCGATCAACGTGGTGTCGCCGGCCACCTGAGATCCCGTGGACCATTCGATGTCTGTCGCCTGAGCGGTGACCGTCGCCGAAAGACCTGGGATCGCTGCAGTCGCGGTGATCGCAGCGCTCGGAGTCACTGCGAGCCACGTCTCGAAGTTGACGATCATCTTGTCGACGGGCGGCGAGAACGTTGCCTCTGGTCGGGGCACGAGGGCCGCGACCTTCTGATACGCGACTGTGGCGATGTCGATCACGGTGTGCGGGCCGACGTACACGAACTGGTACCTGCCGTCGCAGACCCGGAAGTAAACCGTCGAAACCTGACCAGTTGCCGGATTGATCATCGTCGGTTCGAGCCCAGCCCCCTCCGTGGTCGACCCATCGAACACCGACCACGCGGTACAAGTCGACGTCCCCGCCGGCCGGTTCACCCCACCATTGATCGCCCCAATCACCCAAGTAGTGATCTGCGCGCCACCACCGGGATCAGTAGCATCGTTTCCCGCTGCGCCGCTTTCTGCAGAAGCAGTGGAAGGAGTCAGGCTGGCAAGAAGCACTAGGACTGTTGCTACTCGGAGGGCGGGCACAGACTTCCCTCTCCCAATCGTTGTAGCTCGTGTTGCCTACCAACTCTCCAGGCACCGCTTTCGAAGAAAAGAACGTATGAGTATCTGACACTCACGATGAGGTCGTTGACGACTGTTGGCACTCCATCTGGCCCAACGGGACCCATCACAATTCCTGGGTCGTAGAGGCAATAGATAGCGCTGGCTTCGTTGGGCGAAGTGACACTCACAGATTCAGCGACGAGATACATGCCTCGTCGATCGCTCGAGAAGTACAAGCCAGCCGCAACCATTTCGGCAGCGAAGTCCACCAAGATCGCCCTAGAGGGGCCTTGACTCGCAGTGAACGTGGATGGGTCGCATGTCGCGGGAACCATGCCGCACTGTTCGTAGGCCTCGAAGTAGTCCTGGACCGCCGTCTTGATCAGGTCTTCTGTGGCGACCGTCGTCGTGGTGGCCGGGAGGGTTGTGGCCTCGAGCGTGGTTGTTGGGATCGAAGTCGCGGCCGGTGCTGAGGTGGTTGGCGCGGGCGTCTGCGAGGTAGTTGGCGAGGGTGTGCCGCCGATCGTGGGGGGTGCGGAGGCGCTGTTGCTGCTGCACGACGCGAACGCGAGCGCGGCAAGGCCGAAACAAGCCCACCGCTTCATCATGTGCACCCAGTCCCTCCAATCCGCGTCAGCAACCCTAACGCTGGGAACCACCCTTTCGAGCCGTGATCCCTTCATCACCCACAAAGATGCGCGGTGAGCACGGCAACGCGGAACCTCGCTCTCAGTGCTGAAGCCGCGACCGCATTCTCGCAAGCGTTTGGAGGCTGAGGACCGTATGCGGGTCCTGCGGCGCCAAACGCTGAAGCCGCGACCGCATGCTCGCGAGCGTTTGGAGGCTGGGGACCGTATGCGGGTCCTGCGGCTCCAATTGCTGTAGCCGCGACCGCAACGCTGGACCCGCGAGCGCAAACGGTGAGAGATCAGTCGGTGTACCAGTAGCAGCCGTACTGCTGGGGGTCGCCCCATTCGACCGAGGCGCGGGTGTCGAGCGTGGCGCGGTCGGTGAACTGCATCTCGTCGAGACCTACCGTCACGAGTTCGGTCCCGATCGCGATGGATCGTTGCAAAGGGTTCCAGCAGCCGTTGTTGAGGCGCGACTCGCTGGAGATCGTGCCACGGCCGACGAGTTCGGTTCCTTGCAACTGGGCGACGATCACGCCGCCGACCGGGTTCGTCAGCGAGCCGGCAAGGCAGTCGACGGCGAAGCCGCAGTTGTTCCAACCAGGCGACACCGGGAGCACGATCGTTCCGTCCTCCGGCCAGTACAGAAAGGCGTGGTGATCCCACTCTGCATCGCTCGATCCGCCGATGGCCAACGTCGACAGCCGCTGCGGATTCGACGGATCGCTCACATCGAACAGCGAGAGTTGCGTTCCTTGGACCCGGCCGCTGTCAGATGCGTCCTGGCCCACGCCCAACAGCAAGCCGTCGCCGACTGGGTGAAGGTAGGCGGAGTAGCCAGGAATCTTCAACTGGCCGCTGACGACAGGCAACGTCGGATCTGTGAGGTCTATGACATACAACGGATCGGTCTGTCGAAACGTAACGACATACCCCTGCGTGCCCAGGAAGCGCACTGCGTAGATCTGCTCGCCGTCGCCCAGCCCATCGATCATGCCGATCTGCACCAGTTCGTTGGCGACGGGGCGCAACACTCGTACGGCGGACGTCGACGAGCGGGTTCCGCTCCAGTTGTCGGTCGTCGTGGCGACGCGCAGGTCGCCGTTGTATTCGCTCATCGAGAACTGGTTCAGGAGGTGTCCGGGGACCTCACCAGAGGCGACGTACGAGGCGGTGCCGTTCGCGCCCAACGAGAACATGTGGATCAACGTGGGCGGGGCCTCGGGGTTGGGTGGGGTGTCGGTCTGGGGCTGATACCAATCCCACGAGACTGTTGCCAGGTAGATGCTGGTCGTCGAGGCGTAGACGGTGTCGCCGTTCGACACGATCCCAGCCGAGCCGATCGCGTTACCGTCGCCGTGCAGGTCGATCGATGCGATCCATGACAATCCCAGGCCGGCAAACTCGCTCGGCGCCGCGACGGATGAGCAGTCGAGCGTTGTCGAGATGTCGCCGAAGGATCCATCAATGCCTTCTTCGAACGAACGAGGCATCCAATCCGCCGCGATCGATTGCGAGATGATCTCCTTGTTGCGTGCGAGTGCTCGATCCTCGTCCAGACCGAACTGATCGGGCCTGACGAAGGGCAACCGAGCGGCGAGCGACGTCGTGAGAACGAGACGGGCCGTGCCATCGATCGCGCGGGCGGCGATCAGCCGGCCCTCGACGTGACTGCGTCGCAGCAGGATCGGCGTGTTGACATCGCTGACGTCGTAGAGCGACACGACCGTATCGATGCCCGTGTACGGCTGCGTGGCGACGAGCAGTCGTGCGCCGTCGAGCAACAGTTGGCTGCTGCCGTCCGGAACGTCGAGCTAGGCGGTGACGCGGGCATCCGCGACGTCCACGATGCGGACCCCATCTTGCGACGCTACGAAAACGTGGGTGCCGTCGGTCTCGACGACGTCACCTTCATCGACACCGACCTCTTGCGTGTTGGTGCCCGAGAAGTCCGGCGCGGGTGCCGCCGATGGGGCACCCGCGGCCGACGCGTCACCCATCGCCGGCATTGCGTTTGTACTGGCCGCCTCCTTCAGAGGAATTGGTCCGCCCGGGTAGTAGCGGTTCCCTTGACCGCCATCCAGTCCCCAAGCGGTGACACGCTTCGATGCCTCCTCTTGCATGTACGCGAGCAGGTCAGGACACTCGGCGAAGAACCTCAGCCTCGACGAGCCGAACGAGCTGAAGCGAGCCACTGCGTGCGTCCCGTTGTCGGGCTGCGTCGTTGTCGTCGGCGAGCTCGTTGTCGTCGGCGACGTCGTTGTCGGTGATGTTGTTCCACGCACCGACGGTGCTGCGGCGTCGTTGTCGCCGATGCATGCCGTCAGGGTGAATGTTGCGGCTGCGGCAACGAGGGCTGCGATGGGAAGTGTGCGCGTCATGCGGGTTCGACGCTGCAGAGGAACACATTGGTTCCCGCTGATCGCGATCGCTATTCGCGACGGTCCGAGACCACCAGACCCTCGCGTAGTTCGACCGTGCGAGTTCGTCGGATGCGTTGCAGCAGAACGCGGTCATGACTGACCAGCAGCACTGTCCCTGGAAATGTGTCGACCGCTTCCTCGATCTGCTCGATCGCCGGCAGGTCGAGATGGTTGGTCGGCTCATCGAGCACCAGGCAGTTGCAACCGACGGCGGTGAACATCGCCAACACGAGACGGGTGCGCTCGCCGGGAGACAGAGATTCGACCCGGCGGTGCACGTGCTCGGCACCGACGCCGAACTTGGCGAGCAACGTACGCGCCTCGCTGACCGCCAGCCCGCTTGCGTGTTGAAAGGCTTGGAGTGTCGTCTGTTCGTCGGTTCCCAACGATCTGGCGAGTTGGGTGCGGGCTTGCTCCAGTCGCCCGATCCGTACCGAAGGGCCGATGCGTTGAGCACCTTCGGTCAGCGGGATCTCACCCAGCAACGCGCCGAGCATCGTCGTCTTTCCGCTCCCGTTGGGCCCGACGATCACAACACGTTCGCCGTACGTCACCTCCAACGTCACCGGACCGAGACGGAACGAACCGAGATCGACCACCGCATCTGCCAGACGCGCCACAAGCGCGCCGCTGCGCGGCGCGGTGGCGATCGTCATCCTCAGGTCCCACGGCTCGCGAGGCTGCTCGACGACCTCGAGCCGGTCCATCGCGCGCTCCGTGCGCGCTGCTCGGCCGGCAAGCTGCTCGGTCTGGTTGATCTTGAAGCTCCTGATGTGCTTGTCGTTGTCGTCCGGCCGCTTCTTCGCACGCGACAAACCCTGAGACGCCCACTCGCGTTCGCGCTGCGAGCGTTTGGCCAACGTCGACAGCTTGGTGTCGTACTCCTCCCACGACTGCCACGCATGTTCGCGCGCGATCTCGCGTTCGCGGATGTAGGTGTCGTATTCGCCGGCGAACACGTTGAGGCTGTGCGTGAATTCGTCGAGCTCGGCGATATCGGTCACTACACGACGGAGGAACTCGCGGTCGTGGCTCACCAACGCGACAGCACTTTGCAACCCGTTGAGGAACTGCTCGAGACTGTCGAGGCTGTCGAGGTCGAGATCGTTGGTGGGCTCGTCGAGCAACAACACGTCGAATCGGGCGAGCATCATCGCAGCGAGGCTCACCCGCGCTGCCTCGCCTCCCGACAAGGATGTCATCGGTTGGTGCAGCAACCGCTCGGCGAGTCCGAGCTCTGCCCAGATCTCACCGACGCGCACGTCGAGGTCGGCCGCACCGAGCACCAACCAGCGTTCGAGCGCAGTGCTGTATCGGTCGTCGGCGCCCGATGAACCTTCAGCGAGGTCGGCAGTAGCAGCATCCAATTCGGCGTGCGCGGCGACGACACCGGTACGTCGCTCGACATACGCGAGCACTGGTTCCTCGCTACGTTCCGGTTCCTGATCGAGATAGCCGACAGTCGCCGCTCGTGGTGCCAGGGAGATCGTGCCGTCATCGGGTTTCTGCCTCCCGCAGAGCACTCGCAGCAACGTGGACTTGCCCACCCCGTTCGGCCCGACGAGACCAACACGGTGTCCGGGGTCGAGCGACAGGTCGACGCCGACGAGAATGTGTCTGGCGCCGAGCGCAAGTGAGATGTTGCGTGCGTGCAGCGATGCGGACAAGTGCGCATTCTGCCCGAGAATTGCCGAGGTCGGAACTATGCGACTCCGGGCCACGTTCGGCTCAGTCGCAAAGTTGGGTACCGTGGGGAGGTGACCATCACCGCCGATGAACGTGCCGAGATGTGTGATCTCTTCGCGGAGGTTGGGCCCGATGCCCCAACGCTTTGCGAAGGCTGGATGACTCGTGACCTGCTCGCTCACCTTCTCGTGCGAGAGCGCCGACCTGACGCAGCGGCCGGAATCGTCTTGCCGTTCCTCAGCACTCACACAAAGAACGTGACCGAGTCTGCCGCCCGCGGGGATTGGGACGAGATGATCAAGCAGTTCCGGGGTGGACCTCCACTCTGGTCACTGTGGGCGGTACCGGTCTTAGGCGACGCAGCGAATCTGACTGAGTTCTTCATCCATCACGAAGACATCCGGCGAGCACAGCCCGACTGGGCGCCTCGGGACGACAACAAGGTACGTGACGATGCCTTGTGGAAGCGGCTGCGGACGATGGGCCGCCTCCTGTTCCGCAAGTCGCCGGTCGGTGTCACGCTGCGCAGCGCCGGTCGCGACGACGTGGTGGTCAAGCGAGGTGACTCAGGGGTGATCCTGGTCGGTCTGCCGGGCGAGATCGTCATCCACGCGTTCGGTCGTCCCCTTGACAAGGTTCATTTGGTCGCACAAGGGGAGCCGAAGGACGTCGAGGCATTCGAGACGTCGCCGCGGGGTCTCTGAGCAGACTTCTGGGGTGCCAAATGGCCCAATTTTGTGTCCCGATCTCAACTGTTGAGCGTTGGAACCGATACTCGTTTCATGCCATTCAAGTTGCTCGCACTCCAGCGGCCCGACACGTGCCGCGCCTGTGGAATCGGGCTGCCTTTGGGCGCCGAGGCGTGGTGGGACACCGTCGCCGACGCGGTGCAATGTTCCACCTGTCGCAGCCCTGCATTCCAGGTCGAACGCCGAGCCACCAGTCGCATGGCCCGGGTTGCCAAGTTCTTCAGCGACGAGGCCGAGTCGGCTCGTGGCGGAGTTGAGCGGGTTGAACGCGAGCGCTTGTTGTCGGTGCACCTGCACACTGAGCTCAGGCACCGAGCCGTCGTGCTCGATGATCGCAGGGCCCCCGGCACGAAGTGCCACATCGACCACATCGTTGTCGCCCAATCGGGCGTTTGGGTTGTCGATGCGAACGAGTACGACGGCCGTGTCGAGCGGCGCGATGTGGGCGGTTGGTTCAAGGTCGACGAGCGCCTGTATGTCGCCGGGAAGGATCGGACCAGCCTGATCGACAACATCGACCGCCAGGTCGTTGCCGTGGAAAACGTGCTTGCCAAAGAAGGTCTCGACCAGGTGCCCGTCCACGCCGCCCTCTGCTTCGTCAATTCGGAGTGGGGATGGTTCGCCAAGCCGTTCTCGCTGAACGGTGTCTGGGTGACGTGGGCGGAGAAGCTCACGGACCTGGTGCTCGACTGGAATGCAATTCCCAACTCCGAGGTCGACCGGTTGGCCAGGGTTGTCGGGTCACGGTTGCCAGCCGCGGCCTGAGGCAGCCCCAGTTCGTTCTCAGCCCCCTCAGTTCGGCAGCAAGGAGAGATGAATGGGGGCAAATTGACCACTACATCTAGTGGTCTTCCAGTTGAGCCTCGACACCGTCTGACGGCGGTCTTCGGTTGCCAAGCCGCTCCATCAGGACAATCTGCTCACTCGGCGCTTCTGGCGAGGAATCGGGAAGCCCCTCTTGGCTACGTGGCGTTTTGGGGCTGCCCGATTCGACCGAAGCTGTTCGTTGACGACTGTGGCTGCGCCAGATCTACCGATCTCGCGCACTCCCAGGGGTGCCGACGGTGGCCGGTGTTCTGCGTTACTGATCATGCCTGCGTCGGCGCGCCGGAGCGAGCAGTCGGCTCTACCGGTGTTGTCCGAGTGCCAGCTGCCCATCGGAGTGTCTGCAGCCCACCCGGGGTGTCCGGAAACACTCGGATGGACGAGACACCGCGCCAGAATGCCTGCTTGAGCGCGTGTATACGCCTCACGTCCCCCAGAACGCGTCGACGAGACCGACGCTCCGGAAGTAGTCCTTCGCTTCGGACGGTTCGCGCCGGATGTACCCGCGCTCCAGGCGTCCCTCGTACCAGCGGCTGGCGAAGTGCCACAGCGTGCCTGTGTCCATCACGTAACCCCGTACGTTCCGAGTTCGCTCGAGCCACGAATCGATGCACTTCTCGCTGCAGAACAGACGCTGGTTCCCGCAGGTGTGGACCACGTCGTCCCACACGCGCGCGGCCGGCACCAGGAAATGGGCGAGCCAGGCGCTGACAGGTGGTGTGTGTCGATCGACCACCCACGCCTGCGGTAGGCCGCATCCCGGACATTGGGTCGCGACGAGCACATCGGGTTCGTCAGTGAGCATATGGGGGAGTGCGAACGAGTCCCAGCAGCACCCTCCCCACCACAGCGTGTCGCGGCCCATGACGGAGAAGCCGAGGTTGATGGCAGCAAACGGATGTGCCATGACGATCTCGCCCGCTCCGTCGAGGACGACGTGTCGGCGATCCGCGAGTTCGAGGAGGCCGGCCGTTACCTCCTGCTCGGTGCAGCCCAGCGTGAGAGCCATCTCGTCATTCCTGGGCACGCGCCCGGTGACTCGAAAGTTGTCATAGACGAGCAGACGCAGATCCTCGGTGTCCATGTCGAGACTCTACGAAACGCTGCTGCTCGGTACGCTCGGCCCCTCACTACAAAGGAGTCCTCATGAGCATGCTCGACCTCGGCCCCGACGAGTTGTTGTCAACCACACGGGCAGTGCGCAAACGACTCGATCTCACCAAGCCGGTGCCCGACGATCTCATTCGCGAATGCGTCGCGATGGCTCTGCAAGCGCCGTCCGCCAGCAACCAGATCGCGATGCGATTTGTCGTCGTGCGTGACCGGGTAAGAATTGCAGCGATCGCCGATGTGTACGCGCGGTGCTGGCAGGTCTACGCAAGCTCGCCCGGGTTCGCCGGAGCCATCAAGCGGGACACGTCGGAGGCGCAGGCCCAGCAGGACCGGGTTGCCGATTCGGCGACGTACCTCGGGCAACACATGAGCGAATGCCCGGTCCTCGTGATCGGTTGCAACACCGGTCGTCGGCTCGATGGCGTGCCTGCGGCGCAGGCAGCATCATCTCTCGCGAACATCTTGCCGGCAATGTGGAGCTTCATGTTGGCTGCTCGGGCGCGCGGCCTCGGAACAGCGTGGACCACGATCCATCTCATGATGGAGAAGGAGGTCGCCGACATCGTCGACATCTCGTTCGACTCGGTGCAGCAGGTGTGTCTCACCCCGCTCGCCTTCACGAAAGGGACCGATTTCAAGCCGGCTGTTCGGCCCGATCCGGACACCGTGACCGACTGGCGCTGAGAGCCTGCACCTCGCCAGGCAGTTATGCCGGCAGCTTCGTCACTGCATCGCCCAGGCGTTCGATGTCGGCCCGGTCGCAGTAGATCTGCGCAGAGATGCGCATCGTCAGTTCGTCGGGACCGGCATACACGGGCACCTCGATCTCCTCTTGTTCCAAGGCGGCGCGAACTCGTTCGGCCTCGTCGGCAGTTGAACCCAGATGCGCCGGCAGGCGAACGTTCACCGTCGAGCCGATCATCTCCTCGGGCGTCGCGAATCGGGTGCCCCACCGATCAGCGAGATACGGCCCTGCCCACCAGGCCAACTCGTGGTTGTATCGATGAATCGCAGCTACACCCTCTTCGCCGCCGAACTCGTTCATCAACTCGATCGCGAACGGGGCAGTCAGGAAATGCGAGGGGTCGCGCGTTCCCAGCAGATCGAACTGGGCCGTCAGCCCATGGTCGAGACCCCACGAGATCACAGTCGGATGCAGATAGCTGCGGTGCTGTTCCGCTGCCCACAGCAAGCCGGCACTGCGCGGAGCCCATGCCCACTTGTGCAAGTTGGCTACGTACCAATCCACACCGAACGAGTCGACGTCCACGGCGATGTTCCCGGGCACATGAGCCCCATCGGCGAGTACCAGCACGCCACGATCGCGGCACACGGCAGCGATCTCGGCAAGCGGAAGGATCAGCGCCGTACCTGGGCTGATGTGATCGACGATCAGAAGGCGCGTGTGCGGTCCCAGGCCGGCGGAGATCGCGTCGATGTAGTCAGCGCGCGGCGCGCCAGGCTGGGGAAGCTCGATCGTGCGCAGCGTGCCGCCAATCGTGCGTGTCACGTAGGTCGCCGCGTTCACCACGCCGCCATAGCCGAGATTGGTCACGGCGATCTCGTCTCCGTGGTCGAACGGGAACGACCGCAATACCGCGTTCGCGCCCGATGTGATGTTGTCGACGAACAACAGGTCGTCGCCAGCCAATCCGACGAATCGAGCTACCTCCGCCGCGGCGAGGCGGATGCGCGGCGGGGTGGTCATCGTGGCGTGTGGATCTGCCAGCTCACGCAACATGAATCGTGCCGGTTGGCGTTCGATCTCATCGGTGATGGCCCGCTGTCGTTCCAAAACCCGTCTCGGCGTTGCCCCAGCCGTTCCGTGATTCAGGTAGGTGATCTCAGGGTCCAACAGCCATTCGCTGCGCATCGCAGGTCCAAAGTCAGGCATCGCCGCAGGGTATCTGCCGCCGCCGGCCGCGGAAAGAGGGTATGGCCGCGTAGTCGGGTGCGACTACTACCAGTCTCCCTACAGCGTCAGCCCTGGTGGCAACTCGGCACCCATCTGGGCGCGGGCGTCGTGCATGGTAGGCAGATCCCGTACCCATTCGTAGTAGATGCCCTTGACCGAGGTGATGATCGCGCCGGCGTCGCGGACGCGAGCGATGCCGTAGTCGTGATGCGGGGGAGGAGACGCGGTTGCGTCGTCAACGACACCCACCCTGTAGCCGAGCGCCATCAATCCGATCGCAGAATGGGCTACGCATACGTCGGTCTCCATGCCAACGACCACGAACTCGTTGCGGCCTGTGCCCTTCACGTCGCTGACGATCGATTGCTGCCCCGCCAACCCAAAGACCATCTTGTCGTGCACCGTCGAGCCGCGGGGCAGTTCACTGACGAGCTCGGCAACCAGCGGGCCGTCGTTGGCCATGTCTTCGGCTGTGGCGATGATCGGGACGCCGAGCACGCGGGCGACGCGCATGAGCCAGGCGATACGAGCAACCAGTGGCTGGCGCTGGTCGGCCGGCAGCTTGGCGAGGAAGAATTGCTGCACATCGATCACGACCAGGCAACTCTTGTCGCGGTCGAAGAGATTTTGGGCCGGCGTCACCGCCTCATTGTCGCACCCCTTCACTACGGTGAGACGTGTGAGTATCCGTCGTTGGCAGGTCGAGCAAGTGTTGGCGCTGGCGCCCAGGCCGTCATCCGTCGCGGCTGCGCAACCGTTGGCAGTTCCTGCCCGCTGGACCAGCGCCGGCTGCGATTCACGCGCGCTATGGGGGCGATGTGTCGGCACCAGCGCCGAGCCGTACGAGTGCGTGATCGATCACGTCGAAGTTGCCTTCCGCTGCAGTTGCCCGAGTCGCGTCATCCCGTGCAAGCACTCTCTCGCACTCTTGCTGCTGTGGGCCCAGGGCCAGGTGGCCGAGGGCGAACCGCCGGCATATGTTGCGTCCTGGGTCGCTAAGCGATTGGCCACCGCCGAGACGCAGGTTCCGTCCGAACCCCAACCAGGACCGCCCGACGAAGCGACGGATGAACCTGTTGGCACGGCGCCCGCCCCACCTCCTGCTCTCGAGCCCAACAAGACCCGCGACGACCGGATCGCCCGGATGAGCGCCGGCCTCGCCGAGCTCGATCGATGGCTCGACGACCGGTTGCGCACCGGTCTCGCCGACCCGTCGCTCGCCAGCTACAGAACTTGGGATGGCTTGGCGGCGCGGCTGGTCGATGCACAGGTCGGCGGCCTCGCCAATCGGGTGCGCCGCCTGGCCGGGTTGGTGGGCGCGCACGCCGATTGGCACTCGCAAGTGCTCGCAGAACTCGGCGTGTTGCACCTGTTGGCAACTTCGGGTCGCCGTCTCGGCACCCTGCCACCGGGTTTGGCCGATTCCGTCGCCGCGACCATTGGCTGGCAGGTGCGCCAGGCGGACGTGCTGGCCGGCGTGCCCGAGACCGACCACTGGCAGGTGATGGCTCGCAGCGATACCCGCGAGGACCGCATCGAGGTGCGCCGCATCTGGTTGCGTGGTGCCAGGACCGGGAGGTGGGCCATGGTGTTGTCGTTTGCCGCGTATCGGCAGAGCCTCGATACCAGCCTCGAGGTGGGCACGCAGGTGCATGCGGATGTTTTTCGGTACCCGGGTGCCGTGGCACTCCGGGTGCTGGTCGGCCCCCATCATGGTGAGTCACAACCAATGTCGCCAGCTGTCGGTTCGTCGATCATCGAGGCGTGCGCCCAGGTCGGCCAAGCTCTCGCCAATGAGCCATGGCTCGAGCGTTACCCGGTCTGCGTGCTGGCGGCGCCAACACGCGTCGACGGTCGGTGGGTGCTGACCGATTCGACCGGGTCCTTGCCTCTCGTCGACGGCGCAAGTGTGGGCACGTTGCTGGCGTGTAGCGCCGGCCGCGCGGTAGTTCTCGCTGCCGAGTGGACGGTTGCCGGTCTGGTACCTCTCACTGTCCACCTCGACGACCGAGCCGTCGACATCGGTCCGCTCGCCGACCCATCGTTCGTCGGGATCGCGTCATGACCGCCACCGTTGCTGACTACTGGCGCGAAATGGTGACCGTCGCCCTACTGGGCACTGATCGTCGGGAACCCCCGGCTGCCCTCTCTGGTGGGCTAGCCGACTTGGCGGCCGATGATCCGCAGCCCACAGCGTCGCAGCGTCTGCTGCAACAGGTCGCCGGCTGTGCCGTGGTGAGGCGAGCTGGATTGCTACCCGGTGCCAGCGCCCGGATGCTCGCCGCACCCGACGACGATCCGCGGCCCGTCACACCACCAGCGGCCACAACCACGTGGCACCGAATCGTCGCCGACTGGCCCGTCCTCGAAGATGAGTGGATCCTCGCCGTCATCCACAGCGGACGGCGCCTTGCACCCGAGTTGGTCGTGCCGGTGCTCGCTCGCCACCGAAGCGATGCAATGCGACACGCTCGAGCGATGGTCGCATCCGGTCCGCTCGGTCGATGGATGATCGACTGGTCGCCGCGGCTGGCGTGCACGGCGAAGTCCGCCGCGGTCATCGAAGCGATCGGAGAGCTTCCGGAGCTTGCGATCGTGCCCGACCTTCTCCCCGTTCTCTGGGCGCCACCGGCGCACGCTGCACGCACGATCGCCGGCGGCCTTTCATCGGGGGCCTTCGGCATCAGCCATCGTGCGGTGCTCGTCAATCTGGTGGCCAGGATCGATCCAGCGTCGCTGCCGGCGCTTGGCGAGGCCATTGGCCATGTCGATCCATCGCAACCCTCTATCGGCTTGGCGTTCGCGCTGGCTGATCTTGCCCGCCTCCGTCACCAGATGCTCACCGAACTGCAGCCTCGTTCGGAGATGGAGACACCATGAGTTCCACACCCGGTACACCCAACGCCGTTCTGCGTCCCCACGCCGAGCACGAATTCGCGCATGAGCTCGCGGCTTTGGCGGCCCTTGACGAGCGCGAGCGCCCGCCGAACTGGCGTCTGTCGCCGTGGGCGGTAGTCACGTACCTGCTCGGTGGAACGCTGGACGATGGCACGGTCATCAGCCCGAAGTACGTCGGCCAGCGCCGGCTGATCGAGATCGCCGTGGCGACCCTGGCCACTGATCGTGCCCTACTACTGCTCGGCGTACCCGGTACGGCCAAGACCTGGGTCAGCGAGCACCTCGCCGCGGCCATCAGCGGCGACTCGACCCTGCTGGTGCAAGGCACGGCGGGAACGGCTGAAGAAAGTCTGCGCTACGGGTGGAACTATGCCCGCCTGCTGGCCGACGGGCCCAGCGAGGCGGCTCTCGTACCCAGTCCTGTCTACCGGGCCATGCGCGCGGGCTCCATCGTGCGTGTCGAGGAGCTCACCCGGATGCCCAGCGACGTTCAGGACGCGCTGGTCACCGTGCTCAGCGAGAAGACGCTGCCGGTACCCGAGCTTGCGGGCGAGGTTCAAGCGGTACCAGGGTTCAACCTGATCGCCACCGCCAACGACCGTGACCGCGGCATCAACGATCTGTCGGCCGCGCTGCGCCGTCGGTTCAACACAGTTGTCCTGCCCCTGCCGACTGATCCCGACGAAGAGGTGGCGATCGTTCAACGGCGTGTCGCCGAAATGGGTGTCGCCCTGCGACTGCCCAAGGTGCCCGCCGCCGATGAAGAGATCCGCAGGGTGGTCACGGTCTTTCGTGAGTTGCGCAGCGGAGCGACGCAGGACGGGCGGGTCAGCTTGAAGGTGCCCAGCGGATCGCTGTCGACAGCCGAAGCGATCTCGGTCGTCACCAACGGGCTCGCGCTCGCTGTGCATTTCGGCGACGGTCAGTTGAATGCTGCTGACGTCGCTGCGGGGATCGTCGGTGCCGTCGTGAAGGACCCCGTCCACGACACGGTGGCGTGGCGTGAGTATCTCGAAGCGGTGGTCCGTGACCGGGCCGGTTGGGGCGATTTCTACGAAGCCTGCCGGGAGTTGTAGGCGTCGCATGGCAACCACGAACGGGTCACCGACCGTTGCGCTGCTGGGCATCCGCCATCACGGCCCCGGCTCGGCGCGGTCGGTCGTGCGCGCCCTCGATGAGCTCGATCCGACCGTGGTGTTGGTCGAGTTGCCGGCCGACTGCGAAGCCGCCCTGTCGTGGATTGGTCATCAGCACCTGGTACCTCCGGTCGCGCTGTTGGCGTACGTCGTCGACCGTCCCCAGCGGGCTGCCTTCCTGCCGTTTGCCGAGTTCAGCCCAGAATGGCAAGCGTTCACCTGGGCTCGGGAACACAACGTGTCGTTGCGGGCGATGGATCTTCCGATGCAGGTGTCTCTCGCCGGTTCCGACGACGACGAAGCAGAGCTGGGCCTCACCGAGCCGCAGCTGACGAGGACGATTGGTGACCCCTTGGCTGCCCTCGCCGAAGCAGCGGGTGATCCCGATCCAGAGCGCTGGTGGGACGATGTGATCGAACATCGTGGGGATGGCGCGCCGGCCTTCGAGTCCGTGGCCGAAGCCATGACTGCGGTGCGCGATGGGCAACACGCTGCCACGCTGCGCGAGGCACAACGCGAAGCACACATGCGCCAGGTCCTGCGCCGGGCGATCGCAGACGGTCACCAACGGATCGGTGTCGTGTGTGGGGCCTGGCACGTACCAGCGTTGGCAGAGCCGCTTCCATCAGCGTCGGTCGACGTCCAAACGCTGCGCGGCCTGCCGAAGGTGAAGGTCAGCCTGTGCTGGGTGCCGTGGACACATCGCCGTCTTGCCGCGGCCACGGGCTACGGCGCCGGCGTGCGCAGCCCCGGCTGGTACGCGCACGTCTTCGCACACCCAGGCGAGCTCGGGCTCAGCCGATGGTTCGTCGGTGCAGCGCGACTGCTTCGCGACCGGGGAATGTCCGCGTCGCCCGATGATCTCATCGCGGCAACGCGTGCAGCCACCGCGCTGGCCGCGCTCCGCAACCGGCCGAGGCCGGGGTTGGCCGAAGTTCTCGATGCGACTTACACCGTCATGGCCGGGGCCGGCGGGATGACCCTGATAGAGCGTGAGCTGATCGTCGGCGACGCCATCGGCGAGGTACCCGACGACGCCCCGCAGGTGCCGCTGGCCCGCGACCTCGCCGCCCAGCAACGCAGGGTTCGACTGAAACCGGCGGCCGCTGCACAAACGATCGAGCTCGATGTTCGAGCCCCCAACGGGCGAGCCCGCTCGGTGCTCTTGCATCGGTTACGCGCTCTCGGTGTGCCGTGGGGCTCGGTCGAGGAAGGTCGTGGCAGCAGCGGCACGTTTCGAGAGACGTGGCGCCTGCTGTGGGAGCCGGAGCTGACCATTCGCGTCATCGAGCTCGCCGCACACGGCACAACCGTGCAGGCCGCGGCCACGCATCGTTTGCTCGAGCGGGCAGCGTCTGCCGACGCCCTGGCCGATCTCGTCGGCGTGCTCGACGTCGCCCTGCTCGCTGACCTACCAGACGTGGTGCAACCCGTCGTCGCCCGCGTCGAGGCGCAGGCCGCGCACGACCCCGACGTCGTTCAAGTGATCGACACGCTCGGCCCGCTCGCTCGCGCTCTGCGGTACGGCGACGTGCGCGGCACAAACGCAAGTGCCCTGAGAAGCGTTTTCGACGGTCTCGTGGTGCGCGTGCTGGCTGGTGTGGTCATGGCGTGCCGCTCGCTCGACGACGGTGCGGCGGCAGCGATGGTCGAACGGCTTGCCGGCGTTCAGGCTGCGCTCGCGCTGGTCGATCACCCGTCTCGCCGAGCCGAGTGGCCGGCGGCGCTGACGGTCACCGCCGAGCGTGGCGATGTTCACGGTCTGGTGCAAGGACGCGCCACGAGGCTGTTGCACGACGGCGGCACATGGAACCGATCGCTCGTGGGTGCCCGATTGTCTCGGGCGTTGTCGATCGGAACCGCGCCGGCCATCGGCGCTGCATTCGTCGAAGGCTTTCTCGCCGGTAGCGGCACAGTGCTCGTTCACGACGCCGAGCTACTCGACGTGATCGATGCCTGGGTTTCGTCGCTCGCTCCCGACGCCTTCATCGCGACAGCGCCATTGCTCCGCCGCACGTTCGGCGCATTCGAACCCGGTGAACGGCGCCAGCTGGGCCTGTTGATCGCCCATCAGGCTGCACCAGCGTGGTCCGGGTTCGGTAGCGACGTCGACAACGAGCGCGCCGCCGCGGCGTTGTTCACCGTCCGGCAGTTGCTGGGGGTGGCGCAATGAGTGAAGTCACCCCGCTGCGAGTCAGTGATCCTGAGCGACTGCGCCGATGGCGGATGGTTCTGGGCGGTGCCGATGAGATCACGGACGAAACCAGCGCCGGTGCGGGTGTCACCAGCCTGCAGCTCGACGGCAACGATGCACGCATCGACGCATCGTTGTCAGCGGTGTACGACAGCAAGCCCACCAGGCGTGGCGGCGGGGGTCGCCCGGGCGGGCTGGGGTCTTCTGCGCCGTCGGTAGCTCGCTGGCTGGGTGACATCCGTCGATACTTCCCGACGTCGGTGGTCCAGGTCTTGCAGCGCGACGCAATCGATCGGCTCAATCTTCGCCAGCTGCTTCTCGAGCCAGAGATGCTCCGCGCCGTCGAACCGGACCTGCACCTCGTCACGTTGCTGGTCGAGCTCAACAAGCTCCTGCCGGACACAACCAGGGCTACGGCGCGGCAGGTCGTTGCGAAGGTCGTCGAGCAGATCGAACAACGAATGGCGTCGAGGACCAAGCAGGCTGTGCACGGTGCGCTCGCGCGCAGCCAACGCACTCGACGGCCGCGCCTCAGCGACATCGACTGGGGTCACACCATTCATGCCAACCTGCGCCACTATCTGCCAGAGCAGCGCACAGTCGTACCCGAACGGCTGATCGGTTACGGCCGTCGCCAACGCAGCTTGTCGCGTGACGTGATCGTGGCCATCGACCAGTCGGCCAGCATGGCCGACAGCGTCGTGTATGCCGCTGTGTTCGGTGCTGTGCTCGCTTCGATGCCTGCGCTGCGCACCAGTGTGATCGCGTTTGATAGCGCCGTCGCAGATCTCACGCCGATGCTGCATGACCCCGTCGACGTGCTCTTCGGCGTGCAACTCGGCGGTGGTACCGACATCGCCCAGGCGATCGGTTATTGCCAACAGTTGGTCACCCGCGCCGCAGACACGGTGTTGGTTCTGGTCAGCGATCTGTTCGAAGGTGGCAACGCGACGTTGCTACACGACCGCGTCGCCGCGCTGTGCCGGGCGGGGGTCACCGTCGTGGTGTTGCTGGCTCTCAGCGACGAAGGTGCCCCTGCTTACGATCACGCCCAAGCGGCAGTCCTCGCCGAGCTCGGCGTGCCCTCGTTGGCCTGTACGCCCGATGCTTTCCCGGACCTGCTTGCCGCAGCGCTGGAACGCCGCGATGTCGGCCGTTGGGCCAACGAACACGGCTTGCACACGGCGGTGCCGACGTGGACCCAGGCACGGGCGTAGACCAGCGGTTCGAATGCGAGGTGACTGGGTAACGTCGAGGCCACATGACTACCGCCGTGCAGTTCTACTTCGACCCGGCGTGCCCGTGGACCTGGATCACCTCCCGATGGCTGGTCGAGGTTTCCGGACAGCGCGACCTTCAGATCACGTGGCAGCTCTTCAGCCTGCGGTACCACAACAAGACCAACCCTGACTACGACTGGATTCGTCAGGAGCTCAACGATCAGCACCCTGGTATGCGTGTCCTCGCCGCAACCAAGCAACACCACGGCAACGCGGCAGTCGGCAAGCTGTACACAGCGCTCGGTTCATTGATCCACTACGACGACGACGAGCATCTTTTGCGCCTGACCGATGGGATCGCTGCCGCCGGCCTGCCCGCCGCCCTGATCGAGGCGGGGTCGGATGCGAGTTGGGACCACGTCATCGAGCAGTCGACCGAGAAGGCGCACTCCATCGTCGGCCGAGAGCTCGGAATTCCGATGGTCGTCATAGACGGAGCTGCCAACACCTATTTCGGTCCGGTCCTGTCGCCGGCGCCGACCGGAGACCAAGCCCTTCAGCTGTGGGATGCGTTCGTCGTGCTCGGCGGAATCCAAGGGATCTACGAGATCAAGCGGACCCGCGAGGTCGGACGACTACTGCCACCGAGACCTCAAATCTGATGTGACTAGCTCTGGGTCCCGACTAGCTCTGGGTACCCACCTTCAGCTCCCGGAACGGCGACTTCGAATCGATGCCGGGCTCCTTCGGCAGGCCGAGCACACGTTCGCCGACGATGTTGCGCATGATCTCGTCGCTGCCACCGGCGATACGACCGCCCGGCGTGCCGAGAACCAGCATGGCCCACGCATAAGTGCCCCACTCGCCAGTGTCGGCGACCAGCTTCGGTCCGAGCACATGCGACACGAAGTCGCCGAGGCGACGCATGTTCATCGTGCCGGCCAGCTTGGCGATGCTCATCTCCGGCCCGGGCAGTTGCCCAGCTTTGATCTTGTCCATTGCCCGCTGGTTGTTGTAGCCGGAGACGCGGCCGTGGATGATGAGATCAGCAAGCCGGTCCCGGATCACCGGATCGTCGCCGAGGCCGAGGTGACGCACCATCTCGATCACCCGTGCGTACAGGTTGATGCCACCGCCTCCACCGCCGCCAGCACCAATCGCGGCGCGCTCGTTCATCAACGTCGTCAGCGCGACGTTCCAACCGTTGTTGAGGTCGCCCAATCTGTCGGCGTCGGGGACATGAACCTCGTTGAAGAACACCTCGTTGAAGCTCGCGCCGCCGGTCATCTGGCGTAACGGCCGCACCTCCACACCGGGAGCTTTCATGTCGACGATGAACCCAGTGAGACCCTTGTGCTTGGGCAGTTCGGGGTCGGTGCGGGCGATGATCTCGCCGATGTTGGCGTAGTGGGCCCCAGTGGTCCACACCTTTTGCCCAGTGATCACCCACTCGTCTCCGTCGCGCTCGGCCTTTGTCTGCAGGCTGGCAAGATCGCTACCGGCGCCAGGCTCACTGAACAGCTGACAGCCGACGATGTCGGCGCGGAACATCTTGGCCAGGTAGTGCTGCTTGGCCGACTCACTGCCATGAGCGAGGATCGTCGGTGCAACCATGCCCAACCCGATCGTGAAGGCAGACTGGTTGGGCACCTGGTATTGGGCCTCCAACGCGTTCCACGCCTTCTCGTATGCGCCCGGCAGACCGCGGCCGCCGAACTCGACAGGTCCGGTGATCCAGCCGAACCCGGCGTCGTACTTCTTGCCCCGCCACTCGCAAGCGCGGTGCAGATCACTGCTCTCGTCCGTGCGGTTTCGCTCTTCGAACATCGCCACCTTGTCGGAGCCTTCGCCCCACACGAACTTGCGCTCTGCTTCTTTCTTGCGGGCGGTGCCATCGAGGAAGTCGCGCGCTTCCTTTTCGAACGTCTCGAGCTCTGGCAGCCCAGTAGTTCCAACAGTCATGCCCGAACGGTAGCGGTCGTCATCGGCTCGTGACGCCCTGGCGCTGGACTCCATGGGAAACTAGACCTCGATGGATCTCAACAGCTATCTCGCGGTTCTGGCATCGGAGGCAAACGTATTGGCGGCCGCCGCCGACGAGGCCGGCCTCGTTGCGCTGGTTCCCACATGCCCGGGCTGGACGGTGAACGACCTCGTCCTGCACATGGGCGAGGTACACAGATGGGCCACCGCCGTTTTGACCAGCCGGGCGACAAAGCTCGGCGACGTGCCGGGCGACTCTCTCGGCGCGCTTCCCGAGTTGGCCGGCACGACGGATTGGCTTCGACGCGGCGCGGCACGGTTGTGCGAAGCACTCGCCACTGCCGACCCATCGGTCGAGTACGCCGCTTTTCTGGCTGATCCGATATCGCCACGCGTTCTGTTCTGGGCGCGGCGTCAGACGATGGAGACCAGCGTGCATCGCGTCGACGCCGAGTCGGCTCTGGGTCGCTGCACCGTGCTTGCGCCCGACATCGCGCTCGACGGCATCGATGAGTTCCTCACCGGCTTCGTACCCAGAGCGCGTACACCGCTTCATGCCGAGACCGGGCTTTCGCTGTTGATCGCACCGGACTTCAGCGACCGGCGTTGGACCGTCGCGATCAGCGACGACCTTCCCGTGACCGTGCGCAGGGCCTGCGAGGCTGACTGCATCGTGTCGGGGCCTGCAAGCGACATCTACCTCGCCTTGTGGAACCGGGTATCCCTCGACGCCGTGAAGATCGAGGGCGACGCCAGCGTCATCGATCGGTTGCGCACTCACGTGCAGATCCGTTGGAGTTGAGAGGTGAGCGTAGGCCGGGGGGCAGTATGGTCGTGACGTATGGGTCAACAGGTCTCAGTCGTCGAACGCCCCAGTCCGCGCCCTGGGGTGTTGAGGTTCGAAACGAACCGCAGCCTCACCGGCATGGGTCACGAGCGCTTCACCTCGATGGGGGATGCAGTCGGCCCTCGTCCGGCAGCGGCGCTGGCCCGCCAACTGCTCTCGACCGGCAAGGTCGATGCGGTCTACATGTACGGCAACATCATCTCGGTCGACATCAGCAAGGGCTCCAACGCCGATGGCCTCTCCGACGTCGTGCGCGACATGTACCAGTACTGGAAGCCGGGCATGGAGATGCCCACGTTCGACTCGCCGGCCGAAGAAGCTGCGCCTGCAGTGGCCGCTGTCGGCAGCGGCGGGGCGCCCGAATCTGCCTACACGCAGCTGGTGCCGCAGTCGCTTCGGGAACGAAGCGCGGCCGCCCTGGCCAAGTGGCAGGCAAGCTAGTAGCCACGGCCGAGTTCAAGGCTTGGCGTCGGATGCCGATACTTGTTCGTGAAGACTAACGACCGGTCGACAAATTGCATGTGGGCCTTCATGGCGGCTGCCCTCGTGGGCGCTGCTGTCTACTTCTTCGCGCTCCATGGAACCTCGGCAGCCGTGTTCTGGGATGTTGCTGTCGCCGCAATGCTGGCCTTCGGTTTCAGAGTCGCATCGCGGCTTGACAAGCATTGCTCTGCATGGCTCATGATCCTGGTCGGGCAGGCATGCTTCCTGACCGGCGACGTGTACTTTGCGCTGCTCGAGCACGTCTTTCACAGCGACGCCAAGCCGAACATCGTCGACATCTTTTACGTCGCTGGTTACCCGTTCATCGCGGTCGGTCTGCTGATGTTGCTGCGTTCGCGGGGAAAATCGCGGGATAGGTCTCGCGACGTGGGCGGTGTGATCGACGGCTTCATCGTTGCCACAAGTGTCAGTGTGCTTCTCTGGGTCTTCTTCGTCGAGCCGACCGCCTTCGACAACACCCTGCCGATCTTCGAGCGGCTGGTCAGCGTCGCCTACCCGGCCGGCGATCTGTTGCTGATAGCCATCGGAGCACAACTCGCGGTGCGCCAGGTACGCCGTCAGGCCCCGTACTGGATCCTGACGGTCGCCCTGCTGGCGCTCCTCGTCTCCGATCTCGGTTATCTCTACCAATCGCTCTACGGCACCTACACCGAACGCGATCCCATCGACTTCGGCTGGTGGATCAGCTATGCGCTGATCGTCGCTGTCCTGGTGCACCCTCGTGTCGGCGACATCGCCGCTGCCCCCAATCGGTCCACTCCGAGCTTGTCGCCGCGTCGAATCGTTCTCCTGTCACTCGTGACCATCGCAGCGCCGTTGACGATTGCCGCCCGCTCCGCAGCCGGTGCCAGCCTGCAACTTCCGGTGCTGCTCGGTGGGACTGTGGTGCTGTTCGGCCTCGTCGTTCTGCGGCTCGTCGTGATGGCCAGAGAGCTCGAAGCCAGCAGGACGCTGCTCTTGCATGAGGCCACTCACGATGCGTTGACGGGTCTTGCCAATCGCACGCTCTTCAGCCAGCAGATCGAGCAAGCGCTGGCCGGCGATGTGCCCGTCGCTGTGTTGTGCCTCGATCTCGATGATTTCAAGCTTGTGAACGACAGCTTCGGTCATCCCGCCGGTGATGTCGTGTTGCAGGTCGTCGGGGAGCGGTTGTTAGGTTTGCTGAGGCCGGGAGATGCCGTGGCCCGTCTCGGCGGCGACGAGTTCGCGATGCTGGTCAGTGATCCCGACGCGGCAACGGGCGGCGCAGTGGCCCAGCGGGCGTTGACGGCCGTTCGTCAAGCGATCGGTTTGCCGGACGGGCTCATCGTGCATTCCCACGTGTCTGTTGGGGTCGCACACAGCAGCGGTGACAGCTCTGTCGAGGCGTTGTTGCGTGACGCCGACATCGCCATGTACATGGCCAAGCAATCGGGCAAGGCACATCATGAGGTCTTCCAACCCGGAATGCGACAGGACATGATGGATCGTCTGGAGATGCGCGTCGAGTTGGGCGAGGCACTGTCGCGCCACGAGTTCGTCCTGCACTATCAACCCATCGTCGAGGTCGAAACCGGCCGGCCGGTCGGCTTCGAGGCGCTCCTGCGTTGGGAACATCCGCGCCGTGGTCTGGTGGAGCCGATGCGGTTCATCCCCATGGCCGAAGAGACCGAGTTGATCGTCCCGATCGGTCGCTGGGTGCTGATGGAAGCTTGCCGCCGCGCTGTCGAGCTCGATCCACGCCCCGACGGATTGGAGATCGCCGTCAACGTCTCAGCGGTTCAACTGCGCCATCCCGGTCTCGTCGATGACGTGCAGCGAGCGCTCGCCGGCGCCGGCCTCGACCCGTCGCGGCTGATACTCGAGCTCACCGAGTCGGCGGTGATCAACGACATCGAATCGGCAGCCGTCACGCTGTGCGAGCTGCGTGCCCTCGGCGTCCGGATCGCTCTCGACGACTTCGGCGCCGGGTACCGCTCGTTGCAGCACCTTTGCGCGTTCCCTGTCGACATCGTCAAACTCGATCGAAGCTTCATCGTCAGCAGTCTCGAACGGGACTCCACTGTGCTGAGCAGTCTCATCGAGATGGCCGCAAACCTGGGGATGGAAACAGTGGGTGAAGGGATCGAGGAGCCCGGTCAGCTCGACATGCTGCGCTCGCTGCACTGTCGGTATGCGCAGGGGTTCCTGTTCGCCAGACCGATGCCTTCGGACCGCCTCGACGAGATCTATGCATTGGGATCCAACGCTCACTTGTAGAGCGAACACCTGTTCGATACAATTCGCGGGTGCTGTCACTTGCCGAACGCTTCCCTGCGCTGACAGCTGTTGCTGCGAACGAGCGCACGTTACCGGTGCACGAGTCTCTCACGGAGTTGCTCCCAGCCCTCCAGCGAGGTTCGACGATCGCGTGTGGCGGTCGGGCAGCGGTGTCGCTTGCACTGGCTCTCGCGTCGGCGCCATCGGGCGAAGGGGCGTGGATCGGTGTTGCCGGGCTTCCCGAGTTGGGCATCCGCGCTGCCGTCGACATGGGCGTGGCCCTGGAGCGATTGGTGATGGTCACCGGCGAACCCCAACCTGTCGGGGCCTGGGTCGACGTACTTGCAGCGATGATCGACGGATTTGATGTCATCCTCGTCGGTCCGCGGGTCGGCAGGCTCGCCAGTGGTGCGGTGCGAAGGTTGCAGGCAAGGGCGAAATCGCGTGGTGTGGTGATGCTCACCATTGGGGTGCCGGCGCTCGGGGCCGATCTGCGGTTGACGGCCGATGACGATCAGTGGGTCGGGCTCGGCAACGGCCATGGAGTTGCTTGCGGCCGACGGGTCGTGGTGGAGATCGGGGGCAGGCGCATGCCGCGATCCCGGCGAGCAACGATGTGGCTACCGGATGCCAATGGTGGCATCGCTACAGCTCAGCCAGCCCAACTATCGGAAGAGATCACGGCCGACCCAGCATTGATCGTCAAGTGGGCGAATTGACATGTTTCGACTGGGTGTGTTGTGGTGCCCGAACTGGGCGGTTGTCGCTGCACAGGCTGCTCTCGATGAACCTGTCGTGGTGCTGCATGGCAACCGGGTGATCGCCCACTCGTTGGCTGCGGGACGAGAAGGCATCGTCGTTGGGCAGCGCCGGCGCCAAGCACAGGCATGCTGTCCGCTCCTACGTCTTGTCGCTCACGATCCAGATGGCGACGCACGCCGGTTCGAGGGGGTCGTCACTGAGATTGCTGCATTGATCCCGCGGGTCGAGATCACCGAACCGGGAATGCTCTCGTTCTTGGCAAAGGGCCCGTCGCGGTACTTCGGTGGTGAAGCAGCCATGGCCGAGCGGATAACAACGCTGGCGACAACTGTTGTGTCTAGCTCGGCGCTCGCCGCGGTGGGTGGGTTCGGGATGGGTGTGGCTGATGGTCGGTTTGCCGCAACGATTGCGGCAAGGCGAGCCGCCGGGCGCGGCAGCCCGGTGATCGTGCCCAACGGCGTCGAGGCAACGGCCGGCTTCCTTGCACCGCTTCCCGTTTCCCTGTTGGCATCGGTTGCAGGACTCGACGACGACTTCGTCGCACTGTTGCAGCGACTTGGCATACGTGATTTGGGGCAATTGGCAGCGCTGTCGGTTGCAGATGTGTTGGCCAGGTTCGGGCGACAGGGCGAGTTCGCCCATCGCATCGCCAGCGGTGGTGATGATCGTCCTCCCGACACTGTCGAGCCGCCAAGTGGGCTCGTCGCTCTACAGGTGCTCGACGAGCCTGCTCATCACGTCGACACGTTGGTCTTCATCTGCCGGCAACTGGCCGATCAGCTGACCAGCGCATTGAGCGCCGACGGCAAGGTGTGCACACGACTGATCATCACCGCCGAGACAGATCACAGTGAGCGCAACGAACGATTGTGGTATCGCTCCACTGGCCTGTCGGCCGCAGCCATGGTCGAACGCGCTCGTTGGCAGCTCGACGCCTGGGTCAACAGTGCCGCCCTCTCCGCCGGTGTGACCATGCTGAGGCTGGAGCCGATCGAGGTGCGCAGTGACGATGGCGTGCAGTTGGGTCTGTGGGGCGGACGTACTCAGGCCGACGAATGGGCGGCACGAGCCGTTGCACGTCTGGCAACACTGGCAGGAGCCGAGCACGTGCTTGTCCCCGCAGCTACAGGTGGCCGTCTACCAGGCGATGCGTTCACCTGGGTCCCAGCGGTCACAGCCGACCTGGCCGAGCCGAGCCAACGCCTCACTCCGGGCGATGGGCCTTGGCCTGGCAGCCTGCCGAGCCCGTCACCTGCTGCGGTGTATGCCGAGCCGTCGCTGATCGATGTGCTCGACGATGTCGGTGGCCCGGTGAAGGTCACAGGAAGGGGAGCGGTCAGTGCTGCTCCGGCAACCGTCCAACGCGGCACAGCGACGGAGCATGTTGTCTCGTGGGCAGGTCCGTGGCCGTTGGAGGAACGTTGGTGGGATGCCGGCAGGTCGCGCCGATCAGCACGGTTCCAACTGCTGACCGCATCGGGCTCGCTGTTGCTCGTCTGTCTCGAGAAGCAACGATGGTGGCTGCTCGGCGACTATTGCTAGCTGCCCTCATCGCAAACGCTCGATCAGGTCTCCCACGCGTTCGACTGCGCCGTCATCGGCGACATCGACGAGGCGCACGATCAACGTGCGCGCTCCAGCCTCGATCAGACGTCTCGCCCGCTCGTGGTGATCGGCGACGGTGCCCGCATTGACATCGCGTGCAAATCGTTCGGCACCCATCCGCTTCGGTCGCAGTCGCTCGATCTTTGTGGCAACCTCGTCGCGGTCGCGGCCGATCAGCACAGTCGACAGATGTGAAACATCTACCGCGCTGATGTCGCGGCCGAACTCGGCACAGTGCCGGGTCAGCACGGCAACCTTCCTCGCCACTACGTCGGGCTCACCGAACAGGTTGCAGCCGTCCGCGTAGCGCGCCACCAGACGCAACGTACGCCGCTCGCCCGAACCGCCGACGATCACCGGCACGTGTTGTTGGATTGGCCGCGGATAGCACAGTGCTTCGGCGATCGTGATCGTCGTGCCGGTGAAGCGCGGCGATCCCTTGCCCCACAGAAGTGGCAATGCCTGCAGTGCATCTTCGAGGTGTGCGTACCGTTGATCGACCGTCGGAAACTCGAGTCCGACGGCCGAATACTCCTGCGCGAACCATCCGACGCCGAGCCCGCACATCGCCCTGCCGCCCGAGAGCACGTCGAGGGTCGCAATCTGCTTGGCGAGCACAGCGGGTTGATGGCGAAATGCCGGCGAGACCAGCACACCGAGCCGCACTCGTTCCGTCACCGCCGCCAACCAGGACAACGAAACGTACGGCTCCGGGATGTCAGACCAAGCAGCGCCGATCTGTGGGATCTGACGGAGGTGGTCCATCATCCAGATGTGGTCGACGCCGACAGCCTCTGCTTGCGCCGCGATCGAACGCAGATGTTCGGCTACGGCTTGCCTCCCGCCCGGCCAATCGAAGCTCGACAGGTGAAGACCCACGATCACACCTGCCACACTCACACCTGCTGGAGGCGATGGAGCCGGCTCACTAGCGGTGCTCGAAGCTGGTCGCCTCTGCACCAACGCGGACGGGACGACGACAACCGGTTCGGGCGTCAGCAAGTCGTCCCACGGCTCGGCGATGACAGCATCGCGGATGGCCGGCCATCGACGGAGTTGGTTGCCGATGACATCCGCGGGAACCGAAACGTCGCGTGCGATGTTGCGTCGCCTGCATTCGGCGGCGGACGTGTCGAACAACACGGCAACGCACGGCATACCCGCGGCGCGGGCCAACTCTCGCCAGCCGGCGCGCGGCTCGGCGTCCATGCCGAGGGTGTCGACCACGGTCGTCAGCCCGCGGCGTACCCTGCTGGAGACGATCTGACCGAGCACAGTGAACGCGTCCGCTGATGCCCGCAGATCATGTTCGCCTTCACCGACAACGGCGCGCAGCGCATCGCTGGAAACGATCTGGTTGTCCGCGAAATGTTCAGCTGCCCACGACGACTTGCCCGAAGCGGCCGGACCGATCAACACGACCAGGCACGGTGATGGGATCTGGACGGGCTCGCCGATCAGCCCAGGCTAGAGCGGAGTCCAGCGTTCAGGCGGGAACGAGTTCGCGACGATCGACTTCTGGGCGAAGCACGTCGTTGCTCAACCTAAACCCAACACCGCGGACCGTGTGGATGAAGCGAAGTTCTGGAGCACGCAGCTGCAGTTTGCGGCGCAGGTTCGACAGGTGGACGTCGACGACGTGTGTGTCGCCGACCCAGTTCGGACCCCATACCTCTTCGAGCAGTTGAGTACGGGCGCAGACCTCTGATGGACGACGGCAGAGCTGCTCGAACAGAGCGAACTCGATGCGTGTGACCGGGATGTCGTGATTCCGAACGCGGATCTCTTTGCGGCCGACATCGACGGTCAATGGGCCGAGCGTGATGACCGACGCATGGATCGGGTCCCAGCCGACGTGCAACTGGCGTGGACGGCGCAACAGTGCCTGACAGCGCGCCGCGAGCTCGTCGGGGTTCACCGGGGTGGACACCACATCGTCGGCACCGGCGCGCAGGGCACGAATGCGCATGTTGTCGGCATCTGGGGGTGCGATGCCGACGACATACGAATCGGTGAGCTCGCGCATGGTGTCGAACAAGCTGCCGCCGTGGGGGCTGGGCAGTTGCAGATCGACCATTACTACATCTGGGGAGAAGGAGGTGGCCAGTGTGAGCGCCGCCGGTCCCTCGGTCGTGGCGCTGACGGAAAATCCCCGAGTGCGCAACGCAGCCGAGGCAACGCGCCGCAACATTGCGTCGCCCACTGCCAGCAGCACCCGTGGTGCCAGTTGTGCGTCCGGTTCCATCAGATCTTTCTTCCCGCCTCGTGGTTCGTCGGTGGATAACTCCGAACGTCCAATCCCTACAGTGGAGTTATCGGCAGGCAACGGCCCAGCTGAAGGATGGATTTGAGATTTGATGGAACCCGAGGCGCTGCGAGGTCTTGTGGCGGCGCGTCGACCGATCGACGCTCGTGAGCGCGACTCGATCGCCAGGTTCCTGGTCGAGTTCGACATCCTCGATCACCCCTTCGACGAAGACGCCTCACCGACCCACGTGACCGCTTCCGCGGTCGTGACGAGTGAGGGCGGGGTTGTCCTGCACCTCCACAAGCGGCTGTCGATGTGGCTACAGCCCGGCGGGCACATCGATCCCGGTGAGGCACCGTGGCAAGCGGCGCTGCGCGAGGCGCACGAGGAGACCGGCTTGGCTGTCGAGGAAGGTTCCGAACCGGAGCGCCTGATTGGCGTCGATGTGCACCCGGGTCCGCGCGGCCACACCCACCTCGACGTGCGCTATCAGTTCTCCGCACCGCCTGTTGCCCCGTCGCCTCCGCAGGGTGAAAGCCCTGACGTGCGCTGGTTTTTGTGGTCCGAGGCCATAGCGATCGCTGAACCAGGCCTCGAGGGAGTGCTGCGTGCAGCGCAGCCGGGTGTGCCGATCATCCGACCCGCAGGGGTTGCAGATGCACCGGCCTGCGCACGGGTCTACACGCGCTCCAAGGCGTTCGCCATGCCAGAGGTTCCCGAGCCGCACACAGAGACGGAGGTGGCCGGGTGGATGGCCGAGGTCGCCATCCCCACGATGGACGTGTGGGTCGCTGACCTCGACGGAGTGGTCGTCGGGCAGGTCATGTTGGAACCGGGGTGGTTGCATCACCTCTACATCGACCCGTCGTGGATGGGCCGCGGCCTCGGCGACCAGGTGATGGACCTCGTCAGGCAGCGTCAGCCATGTGACCTGCAACTGTGGGCGTTTCAGTCCAACGCACGGGCGCGGCGGTTCTATGAGCGCCACGGTTTCAGGGCTGTCGAGTTCACCGATGGCTCTGGCAACGAGGAGCGTTGGCCGGACGTGCGCTACGTCAGCTAGGGAGCTCAGCTCGCAGCAGCAATGGAACGAGCGGCTACGGTTTCCACAATGGCCACGATGGCTGAGGTCGCCAAACATGCTGGCGTTGGCATTGGGACCGTTTCTCGCGTACTGAGCGGCAGCCCCAAAGTCAGCGACAACACTCGGACAAAGGTGCAGGCCTCTGCCGAGCACCTCGGCTATCAACGTCCTCCAAAACCCACCGTTCAGCAGGGCAAAGGAGGTCGGCTGATCGGCGTGCTGGTCCCGTTCTTCGACGAGAAATCCTCGTTCCAGCGGTTACGCGGCATCGTCTCGCGTCTCGCCCCACACGGCTGCGAGGTCGTGTTGCACAACGTCGAATCGCCCGCCCAGGCACGCTCGAAGCTCGTGGAACTTCCACGCAGTCTGATCTTCGACGGGCTGATCGTGATCTCGTTGCCGTTGATCGGCGACGAGGGGGATCGTCTGATCAATGCCCGGTTTCCCACCGTCCTGCTCGACACCTCGTACCCGGGTCTGCCCAGCGTGTGCATCGACGACCGTGCCGGCGGCGCGCTGGCTACAAGGCATCTCATCTCGCTCGGCCACAAGCGCATTGCGTTTGTCAGCGAGCCTCCGCACAACGCCTTCGGATTCATCGCCGGCGCTCGCCGCGAGGAGGGGTTCCGGGCGACGATGGCCGAGGCCGGACTACCGGTGCTGTCGTCGTTGATCCGGTACGGGGCCTACCTGCACTCGGCGGCTCGGCAGATGGCGACCGAGCTGTTGTCATTGCCGGAACGACCGACGGCCATTGTGGCAGCGTCGGACGTGCAGGCCGTAGGCTGCCTGGAAGCGGCAACACAGCTGGGGATCAACGTCCCCGACGAGTTGTCGGTGGTCGGGTATGACGACATAGATCTGGCAGGCCTGATGGGTCTATCGACGGTTCGCCAACCACTGGTCTATTCCGGCGAACGAGGAGCAGATCTGGTGCTCGAAGCAATCTCAATGCGTAATCGCCAACCCAGCACCGAGATGCTCGAGTTGGAACTGGTTGTACGGGCAACCACAGCAGCAGTGAAACGAAAGGGAACACGATGAGAGACACGAGCAAGCCGGAAAGCGGCACGAAGCTGTGGTGGAAGGACGCCGTCGTCTATCAGCTCTACCCGCGATCGTTCGCCGATAGCGATGGCGACGGCCGCGGCGACTTCGAGGGCATTCGCAGCCATCTTGACTATCTGCGCGACCTCGGCGTCGATGCCATGTGGCTGTCACCGTGCTTCCCGTCGCCGCAACGAGATCACGGCTACGACGTCGCCGACTACTTCGACGTCGAGCCCACCTACGGCACGCTCGAAGATTTCGATCGAATGGTCGCCGACGCGAAAGAACGATCCATCAAGATCATGCTCGACATCGTTCCCAACCACTGCAGCTCCGAGCATGCCTGGTTCCAGGCTGCCCTTCGCGCAGCCCCCGGGTCGCCCGAGCGGACCAGGTACTGGTTCCGTGACGGCAAGGGCCCGGACGGCAGCGAGCCTCCCAACAACTGGCGGGCGATCTTCGGCGGGCCGGCATGGACACGAGTGACCGAGGCTGACGGGAAGCCGGGTCAGTGGTACCTGCACACGTTCACGCCGTGGCAGCCCGATTTCAACTGGTACAACGACGACGTCATCGACTACTTCGATCGCATGCTGGTCTTCTGGTTCGACAGAGGTGTCGAAGGCATTCGAGTCGACGCGGTTCCAGTTTTGGGCAAGCACCCGGATCTACCCGACGCTCCGCCTCCGCCTCCAGGTCTCACCGACGGTCAGGCTTGGCGCCAAAATAAATTCGCCCACTTCTACCCAACAGGACACGACGTGTGGAAGCGTTGGCGCAGGGTGATCGACGACTACGAACGGTCGAACCCCGGTCGCCACCTCGTGACGATCAGCGAGTCGTATGGCCCGCCGTCAGAGTTGCTCAAGTACATGCAGGGCGACGAGTTCCACCAGTCGTTCGCGTTCGACCTGATGCTGGTGACGTGGCTGGCGAAACCGATCAAGGAAGCGATCACGAACTCCCTCGACATGCTCGCGTCCGTCGGGGGAGCACCGGCGTGGACGCTCAACAACCACGACACGCAACGAATCGTCACCCGACTTGGCCGTCTCAACGCCAATGACCCTGCGGCGTTCACGGGCAACAACCTGGTCTACGTCGACGCCCCGATCGATCTCGAGCTCGGCCGCCGCCGCGCTCGTGCCGCGATCACCCAGGCGGCCGCGTTGCCCGGTGCGCTGTATTTGTATCAGGGCGAGGAGCTCGGCCTGGAAGAGATGCTCGACATGCCCGACGAGCACCGCGAGGACCCGCTGTTCATCAACACCAACGGCAAGGAGTTGGGTCGCGATGGCTGCCGCGTGCCGCTGCCGTGGACCGCGGACCCGGCGACATCGTTCGGTTTCTCACCGGTTTCGGTCATGCCGTGGCTCCCGCAACCAGAAGACTTCGGCGGGCAGGCCGCCTCTGTTCAGGCAGCGAACCCGCATTCGATGCTGGCTTGGTACCGGTCGCTGATGGCGCACCGCCCGTTGCTGTCGGGCGGTCTGAAGTGGGTCGACATCGACTTGGCGGAATGTCTGGCCTTTGAACGCGATGGCACCTTGATCGTCACCAACGTCGGTCCGGAGGCGGTCGAGTTGCCAGCCGATCTGGTCGCTGGGCGAAGCGTGATCCTGGCCTCTCAACCCGATACGACTGCGACCCACCTGCCATCCGATACCTGCGTTTGGTTGTCGCCTGCCCACTGAGCGAGAGATCTTGTGTGGAACGAAGGTCAAGATTCCATCAAGTTTCCATAATGAAACCTAGGTCCCAGTCAGTGGTCGATCGGCAGGCGCACCGCAACGTCGCGCGATGACGTGCCGACGCGAAGTTCGAAATGACCGTCGGCGAGTACCCAGTCATGTTCCTCGACGCTCCACGTGTGCATCGCTCGCGGGTCGAGTGGCACCGTGACGCTTGTGGTGGCCCCGGCAGGCACGGCGACCTTGGCGAAACCGACCAGCTGCTGTTGGGGGTCGTCGCCGCGCCGCTCGGTCCTGCGCGTGCGGTCGCTGTAGACCTGCACGACCTGGACGCCGTCGCGAGCCGAGTTGTTCGACAGGTCGACTTCAACTGAATCGGGTTGTGACGACTCACCGTGAGCACGGGCAGCGTCGATGCGGACGTCGGCATACCCGAGCCCGAAGCCGAACGGGAACAGTGGCGGTCGTCCAACCGTGTCGTACCACCGATAGCCGATGAGACGACCCTCCAGGTAGTTGGCGACACCGTTGCGTCCGGGGTGATGCTCGAACGCCGGTGTGTCTTCGAGACTGACCGGGAACGACACGGGCAGACGGCCCTGTGGCTCGACATCGCCGAGCAGGACATCGACAAGTGCGTCGCCCATCTCTTGTCCCGGAAACCAGGTGTAGAGCACGGCATCGACCTCGTCGAGCCACGGCATCGAGACGGGCGAACCTGCATTGACGATCACCACAGTTCGCGCGCTGGCCGCGGCAACGCCGCTGATCAGTTCGTCCTGGCGACCCGGCAGATGCATGCTGTCGCGGTCATAGCCCTCGGTCTCCCAATCGTCGTTGGTTCCCACGATCACGATCGCCAGGTCCGAGTTGGAGGCCAAGTCGATCGCCTCGCGGACCGGGTCGGTCAGCATCGGTGGGAAGGCACCGATGTGCAGCCCGCTGAGCGCGTTCTCGCTTGGCGGACGGCGCAGCCGAACCTCGAGCTCGTAGGCGCGGCCGGCCTGTAGATCGACCGTGCCGACCTGCTCGGCTTTGCCGATACCGAAGAACGAGCCGCCTGCCGACAACGCGTAGTTGTCGATGACGGCGGTGCCGTCGATGAAGAGCCCAGCGTCGGCCACCGAGCTGACGCCGACTTGCCATGGCCCGGACACGGCGGGGGTGAACGTCGTACGGAAGCGCGCCGAGAAGCCTGGGGCACCGCTGAGGCCCAGCTCGATCGGGTCTGCCATCCACATCACCCGACTCGTTGGAGGCGTTGTCGAAAGGTCCGGTGTTGCGCCGGGTGTGTCGGCGCCGTCGATATCTCTGAAGAGGTCGACGTTGAACGGCGTGCACAGCGATGGGTCCAACGCCGGCAGTCTCTTGTGGGTCATGCAGCCGACGGCGTGAGTAACTTCCACGCCGCTGGTGCCGAGCCGAGCCGACAGCGCGTCGAGGGGGGTGGAGATGTGCGTGGCGCGCACGTGTGCGCTGCCGCCGCCCTCGGTCTGTCCGCGCGAAGCATTCGGACCGATCACCGCAACGCGGCGCAGATCGCCGAGCTGCAGCGGGAGCATCGGCGTGCCGGAGGGTGAGGCGGCGGTCGAGGGTTCGTTGCGCAGCAGCACCATGCCCTGCGCGCCGCTTCGACGGACCAACTCGCGATCGGCGGGATCATCACGCGTCAGTTCAGGCCCCGGCTCGCCGTCGTCGAACACACCCAAGCGGTCCATCGACGACAAGACGTGGCGGGCAGCACGACGTACATCGGCCGCGGAGACCTTGCCCTGTTCGACTGCGTCGACGAGCATCTGGCCGCGGTGCAACGTTGGCCCGGGCATCTCCAGATCACAGCCGGCGATCACGCCTTCTGCCGTCGAGTGCAAGCCGAACCAGTCGCTCATGACCAGTCCGTCGAAGCCCCACTCACCACGCAGCACGCCATCGATCATCTCGACGCTGTCGGCCGCCCATGGTCCGTTGATGCGGTTGTACGAGGTCATGACGCACTCCACGCCGGCCTCTTTGACGGCGGCCTCGAACGGCACGAGATACAACTCGCGCAACGTTCGCTCGTCGATACGCGAGTCGATGGTGTTGCGTTCGAACTCAGTGTCGTTGCCGACGAAGTGCTTGATGCACGCGGCGACACCCTCGGCTTGCAGGCCGTTGATGTAGGCCACCGCGATTCGCGATGTCAGGTACGGATCCTCGCTCATGCACTCGAAGTTGCGCCCGCCGATCGGCGTGCGATGCAGGTTGACGGTAGGGGCAAGCAGGACCCTGGCACCCTTTGCCCGAGCCTCACGACCGAGCAGATGCCCAATCTCTTCGACGATGTGTGGATCCCACGTGGCTGCCAGTGATGTGCCGCACGGGACGTTGACCGAAGCCGGACCGCCCTCGAACAACGTGCCGCGGGCGCCGGCCGGGCCATCGCTGACTCGCATCGCCGGTATGCCGGCATGCGGGATGGCAACGGTGTGCCAGAAGTCGGCACCCGCCAGCAGCGAGACCTGTTCCTCGAGTGTTAGCGAATCGAGCAGCGCATCGATGTGGTGGTCGGTCATCCCTTGACGGAGCCGGCCAACAGACCGCGAACGAAGTAGCGCTGCAGCGAGAAGAACACCACCAGCGGCAACACCATCGAGACGAAGGCCGCTGCGGTGAGCAGGTGCCACGACTGGCCGCGCGAGCCTGATACCTCGACCAGCTTGGCGATCAGCGGCAGGTTGTTAGAGCCGCCGAAGATGCGACCGATGAGCAGGTCGTTCCAGATGTAGACGAACTGGAAGATGCACAACGACGCGATGGCCGGAACCGACAGGGGCACGATCAGCTTGCGGAAGATGTCGAGATGGCTGGCGCCATCGACGCGCGCCGCCTCGATGATCTCGCGCGGCAACGAGGACACGAAGTTCTTCAGGATGAAGATGCAGAACGGCATGCCGAAGCACGTATGAGCGATCCAGATGGGAATCACCGAGTCGCCCGGGACTACATCCGGGAAGATGGTGAACGTCCCGATGTGTGCACCGCCGTTGAACAGCCGGCTCAGCGTCACCAACGACATCTGCAGGGGAACGACGAGCATGGCGATGACCGCGACGAAGAGCCAATCGCGACCCTTGAACTGCATCCATGAAAACGCATACGCGGCCAGCAGGGCGATGCCGACCGAGATGATCGTGGCCGGGACGGTGATGCGAACGGAGTTGAGGAAGAAGTGCGACAGGTTGTCGCCGCCGTTGCTGCTGCCCAGCACGCTCTTGTAGTTGTCCAAGGTGAAGTGCGGGTTCCACAGGAACGTCCACCAACCGGTGGTCTTGACAGCGATCTCCGATCGGAACGACGAAACGAACACTCCGAAGGTAGGGATCGTCCACAGAAACACCAGCACATAGACCAGTTTGCGACCTGTCTTGCTCGAGAGCGCGGCGCTGGCTGATCGGCCGATTGGCTCCTCGAATGCCGGAGGCGGCGGATTCGTGGTGATGTCACCAGTTGGGGTTAGTTCGACAACGCTCATGCGCCCATCAACTCCTCTGCACGTCGCTGCGAGCGACGATTGATAATGACGACTGGAATGACCAAGATGAAGATGAGCACCGCCATCGACGACCCGAGACCTTCACGGTTCTGCAAGAAGATCGTGTTGTAGAAGGCGTTGGCCAGTGTGTCGGTTCCGAAGTTGCCGCCCGTCATCGCGGCCACGACGTCGTATGCCTTCAGAGCGGCGATCGTGGTGAGGGTGGCCACCGTGACGATCGTGGCCCTGATGTACGGCAACGTCACCTTGTAGAACACCTGTCTGTTGGTGGCTCCATCGACCTTTGCCGCCTCGATCAGCGAGTCGGGCACACCTTTGATGGCCGCCGACAAGATGACGGTGGAGATGCCCGCCGAGGCCCAGATGAACACGATGATCAGCAGAAAGGTGTTGAATCCGGGCGCGGACTCCGGGGGATGGATCGGACCCAAACCGCGCTCCAGCAACCACAGCTGATCACCGTTGCCGCCAAGGCTGGCCGGCAGGCCGGGAATCGACTTGGTCACCTGGTTGAGCAGGCCGACCTTGAACGGCGGGCTGGCGTACACGAAACGCCAGATGATGCCGGCGCCGGCCAACGAGATGGCCGCCGGGATGAACACCAGCGACTTGGCGACCTTCTCGCCCTTCATGCCGTCGGCGAATCGAGCAATTGACAGCGCCAGCACGGTGGTGGCGATGGTTCCAACGAAGACCCATGTGAGGTTGTTGATGACGGTCAGCCGGGTGTCCTTGCGGGAGAAGATC
>JANMRB010000013.1:0-8979 GCA_031370825.1 Ilumatobacteraceae bacterium | reverse complement strand
CGCCGACAGTCGATTCCTCAGGTACTTCGATGAACATCTTTTCGGCTCCTTCGTTGCCCACATCGTTGTAAGGCTGACCAACGCACGCGGGGCGCTATCGCGGTTCCTACCCGCCCTCGATCGTCGTAGGCTCTCCCGCGAGGAGGCGGCCAATGACGACGACCGAGGCACTTGAAGCGTGGGGAACGTACGACCGCGACAATCCGTTCCCGCTGTTCGCCGCGGTCCGCCAACTGGGCGCCGTGCATGCGGTCACGCTAGCCGACGGGCACGATGCCTGGCTCGTGCTCGGCTACGAGGAGGCACGGATCGCGCTCAATGATTCGCGGCTCTCGAAGGACATGCACGCCGCGCTCGCGACCGGCTCCGGGGTCGTGGCCGAAGGCCTACCAGGTCCGTCCTTCGCGCGGCACATGCTCAGCGTCGACCCGCCGGATCACAGCCGACTACGCCGCCTCGTCTCGGCCGCGTTCACACCCCGCCGTGTCGAAGGGCTGCGCCCGCGAGTGCAAGCTGTGGTGGACGACCTCCTCGACGCGATTGCCGCCGGCGGACCGGACGCGCGGATCGACCTGGTCGGTGCGTTCGCGTTCCCGTTGCCGTTCACCGTCATCTGCGAGCTGCTTGGCGTGCCGGAGCCGGATCGGGCCGACTTGGGGCGGGGACTCATCGCGCTGCTCGTTCCGACCTCGACCCCCGCCGAATATGCACGGGCGAAAGAGGCTTCAGATGCTGTCGTCGCGATGCTCGAAGCACTCGTCGACGCCAAACAGGCCAGCCCCGGCGACGACCTCGTGAGCGGCCTCATCAGTGCCCGCGACGGTGACGAGAGGCTGAGCACACAAGAGCTGCTGTCGACGATCTTCCAGTTGATCGTGGCCGGCCATGACACCACTGCAAGCCTCATCGGCAACGGTGTCGTCGCTCTGCTCAAGAATCCAGTGCAGCTCGATGATCTGCGGTCCGATCCCGCCAAGCTGGCGGTCGCCGTGGAGGAACTTCTTCGCTACGACGCACCCGTTCCCCATTCGACTTTTCGCTACGCAGTGGCACCGATTGACATCGGTGGTGTGACGATCCCCGCCGGCGCCCAGGTCATCATTTGCTTGGCGGCGGCAAACCGGGACACCGGACAGTACGCGGAGCCGGACGAGCTCGATCTCGACCGAGCCGAGAGCCGCCACCTCGCGTTCGGACACGGAATCCATCACTGTCTCGGTGCGCCGCTCGCTCGCATGGAGGGCCAGCTGGCTCTCGGGTCGCTGCTGCGTCGGTTCCCCGCGCTCCGCCTCGCAGTCCCGGTCGACGAACTGCGCTGGGGCCACGGCGACGGCCTCGTGCTTCGCGGTCTCTCCGAGCTTCCCGTAATCCCCGGCCCTGCGGAATGACAGCCTGAACGCTGGGTACTGGTAGGAAAGGCCGGTGGAACCATCGTGGACGATCAGGAGCAGAGACGACACGCGGATTGCGGGGTATGAGCTCGGTGGGACGGGCGAGGTCATACTGATTGCACACGCGACCGGCCTTTGTGGACCTATGTATCGCTCGCTGGCCGAGGAACTCGCGCCGAGGTTCCGGATGGTGGCGTTCGACTTCCGTGGGCACGGCGACTCTGGCTCAGCTGAGGACTACAGCTGGGGCCGCACGGCTGAAGACATCATCGCGGTCGCTGAGTTCCTGTCCGTTGGGCCGGTCCACGCCTTCGGGCACTCGATGGGCGGTGCGTCGCTCCTGTTGGCTGAGCGCAGCGCACCGTCCACGTTTGCATCGCTGTTTCTCTTCGAGCCGATCGTCTTCTCCAGCGCTACACGCAGTGATGAGCAGAACGTGATGGCCGACTCCGCGCGCCGACGACGTGTCGAGTTCGACTCGCGCGCCGATGCGTTGTACCGCTTCGCAAACAAGCCGCCCTTTGACCAGATCCAGGTGAGCGGTCTTGCCGCGTATGTGGAGCACGGCTTCGCGCAAGATCCGCATGGTCGTGTACGGCTCAAATGCCTTCCAGAGGTCGAAGCTTCTCTGTTTGAGCAAGGCCGCGTCTCGAGGTTGGAGGATGTCGAAGGGACGACGACGCCAACCGTCATCGCAGTCGGCCGTGAAGACGGAGACTTCGGCCCAGCGCGACTGGGGCCCCCGCTGGCGAACGCACTTCCGAATGGTGTTCTCGTCCGCTACGGGCACATGGGCCACTTCGGCCCGCTTCAAGATCCCTGGACCATCGCCCGAGACCTCGGCAACCACATCGCCACCCTCGACGCACCCGAACGAAATCGAATGGGGGCCAGGTGACTGCTGAGGCAACGATCAGCTTCAGTGCGGATCCAGCGGCGTATCAGCACTGGACGTTGGCGCTCGACGGTCCAGTTGCCAGGGTAACGATGATCGTCACGCCCGAGGCTGGACTCCGTGACGATTACGAGTTGAAGCTCAACTCGTACGATCTCGGCGTCGACATCGAGCTGTACGACGTTGTTCAGAGGATGCGGTTCGAGCACCCGGAGATCAAGGCCGTGGTGCTTACCGGTGGCGTCGAGAAGGTCTTCTGTGCCGGTGCCAACATCCAGATGCTGGCAACATCGACTCACGGTCACAAGGTCAACTTCTGCAAGTTCACGAACGAGACGCGCAACGGAATCGAGGACGCGTCGGCGAATTCGGGCCAGGTGTGGATCGCAGCCGTCAACGGCACGGCAGCCGGTGGTGGCTACGAGCTCGCGCTGGCCTGCGACGAGATCCTCCTCATCGACGACCGCTCGTCTGCCGTGTCGTTGCCGGAAGTCCCGCTTCTCGCAGTTCTCCCCGGCACGGGCGGACTCACACGACTTGTTGACAAGCGGTTCGTTCGTCGAGACCTCGCCGATGCGTTCAGCACTCGCGCTGAGGGAATCAAGGGCCAGCAGGCGCTCGACTGGGGACTCGTCGACGCGATCGCCCCGAGGAGCGGCTTCGATGAACTGGTCATGACACGCGCACTTGCACGTGCGGCGGGATCCGAACGCCGCGATAGCGGAGCGGGCGTCACCCTTGCTCTGTTCGGCAGCTCCACGACGATCGACGAAGATGGTCTTCGGTCAACCTACGTAGATGTGAACTTCGATCGCGATCTTGGGTGTGCTCGTTTCGTCGTCAGCGCTCCGAGTGATGTGCAACCAGCGACAGGCGAGGACCTCGTCACAACGGCCTGTGATGCGTGGGTGCTTCGAGCCGCGCTCGAGCTCGACCACGCGATGCTTCACCTCCGCTTCAACGAACCAGAGATAGGCACGTGGATTCTGACGACCCTCGGCGATCCCGATGCGGTCTGCGATGCCGAGCAGGTGCTGACGTCCGATACCGAGCACTGGCTCGTGCGCGAGGTTCGGCTGTTGTGGACACGAACCTTGAAGCGTCTTGACGCATCGGCGCGGACCCTCGTGGCTCTGATCGAGCCCGGCAGCTGCTTTACCGGCACGCTTGCCGAGCTGATGCTTGCGGCGGACCGCTCATTGATCCTGGAAGGAGTTCGTCCTGACATCGATGAGCAGGTCGCGACGATCCGCCTCACCGCTGCCAATGACGGCCTTCATCCGATGTCGAACGGTCTGACACGGCTGCGCACCCGATTCTGGGGTCGAGACGCCGCCTTCGCTGCCGCGATGGAGCGCATCGGCAAGGATCTCGAAGCATCTGACGCAGTCGAATCAGAGCTTGTCACCTTTGCGTTCGATGATCTCGATTGGGACGACGAGGTGCGGCTGTTGCTCGAGGAGCGAAACAGCTTCTCGCCCGACGCCCTCACCGCCATGGAGGCGAACTTTCGTTTCGTAGGTCCGGAGACCGTCGAGACCAAGATCTTTGCCCGCTTGACGGCGTGGCAGAACTGGATCTTCCAACGTCCGAACGCCGTCGGTCCTGAAGGCGCGTTGCGCAGCTTCGGCACCGGCTCGCGCCCCACCTACGACCGCAAGCGGGTATGAGAGCTATGACTCCGAACATGACTGCCGTCGACATCGACGCCAAGATCCCCAACAACGTCGACCTCGCCGGTGATCGACGATTGCAGCGTGCGTTGGAGTCGTGGCAGCCGAAGTTCATCGAGTGGTGGAAGCAGCTGGGTCCGGTCGCCTTCCAGCACAACCCGGTGTACCTCCGCACGGCGATCTCGGTCGGTCAGGAAGGTTGGGCAAACTTCGATCACGTCCACATGCCCGACTATCGATGGGGCATCTTTCTCGCCGAACCTGAGCCTGACCGTCGAATCGCGTTCGGCGATCACATCGGCAAGCCCGTGTGGCAGGAGGTGCCAGGCGAGCACCGAGCCGAGCTGCGGCGGCTGCTCGTCGTTCAGGGAGACACGGAACCTGCATCGGTCGAGCAGCAGCGCAAGCTGTGCCTCACCTCACCGAGCCTGTACGACCTACGCAACCTGTTTCAGGTCAACGTCGAGGAAGGCAGGCACCTATGGGCAATGGTGTATCTGCTGCACCGCTACTTCGGTCGCGACGGTCGAGACGAAGCTGACGAGATGCTCGAACGTCACTCGGGCGATTCCGACAAGCCACGAATCCTTGGCGCCTTCAACGAACCGACACCGGACTGGCTGTCGTTCTACATGTTCACCTACTTCACGGACCGCGACGGCAAGTTCCAGCTCGCGTCGCTACGCGAGTCGGCCTTCGACCCCCTGTCGCGCACGTGTGACTTCATGCTGAAGGAAGAGGCCCATCACATGTTCGTCGGCGCCACGGGGGTCGGTCGTGTCGTCGAGCGAACTGTCGAGTTGATGAAGGAGCACGACAGCGACGACATCCGGCCCCACGGCGGTATCGACGTGGCCACGCTGCAGCGCTACCTCAACTTCCACTTCACCGTCTCACTCGATCTGTTCGGGGCGGAGACGTCCACGAACGCAGCCAACTACTTCGCCGCCGGCCTCAAGGGCCGATTCCAGGAGGAGCGTCGCGGCGACGATCATCGCCTGCACGGAGCGACGCGAATGGTTCCGCACGCGACCGATGATGGCGCCGGAACGCGCGAAGCGGGCTCATTGTCAGCTTTGAACGAAACGCTGCGCGACGACTACGTCGCCGACTGTCACAAAGGCGTCGATCGCTGGAACCGCGCCCTCAGCGAGGTCGGAGCATCGCTCGAGCTCCCCCACATCGGCTTCAACCGTGCCGTTGGTACGTTCGCACGACGTCGCATCAGCCCCGCGGGCAGGATCCTCACCGAGGACGAATGGGCGTCCTCCGTTGCGCAGTGGCTTCCTACGGCCGATGACCGCGAGTACGTCGAGTCAATCATGGTTGGTGTGCAGGAGCCGGGAATGATGGCTGGATGGGTCGCACCTCCGTCCAAGGGAATCCACGAGAAGCCGATCGACTACGAATACGTGAAGCTCTGAGACAATCGGGGGCTGGGATGAACCTGTACAACGCGGCCGAATGGATGCTCGACCGGAACCTCACCGCGGGACGCGGCGATGTCGTCGCCATCCGCTGCCGGGGCCGGTCAACGACCTACTCCGAGGTTCTCTCGGACGTTTGGAGGGTCCAGTCGCTGCTGGCTGAGCTCGGCATCTCGTCAGGTGCGCGGGTGCTCCTCGTGCTCAACGACGAGCCAGCATTCGCCTGCTGGTTCCTGGGTTGCATGCGCTCGGGGGTCGTGCCCGTCCCGCTGTCGACGATGTCGACTGCTCAGGACCTCGCGGCTATCGCGGCTGACGCCGAACCGGCACTGGTCGTGATCTCGGCGGACTACGCGGATCGCATCGATTCGATCGTGCAAGCCACGCCGTCGCTTCGTCACGTCGTCGTTGTCGGCGATGTCGAGGGCGAGTTCGCAATCACGCCACTGTCATGGTCGGAGGTAGCTGATGGACCGCCCGTCGGGGTTGCTACAACGCTGCCGGGCGACCCCGCGTTCTGGCTGTACAGCTCGGGCACGACAGGGATACCGAAGGGCGTCATCCATCGCCACGAGAGCCCACAGGCAACGTTCGACACCTACGCATCGCGGGTTCTCGAGATCAGTCCCGATGATCGCTGCCTCTCCGTTGCCAAGCTCTTCTTCGCCTACGGCCTCGGCAACTCGTTGACCTTCCCGTTCGGCGCAGGAGCAACCTCGCTGCTAGAGCCGCGCCGGCCAACGCCGCAGAGCGTGCTCGAACACGTGCGCATCGAGCGGCCGACGTTGTTCTTCGCCAGCCCCGGCTTCGTCGCCGCGTTGCTGGACACCGATGCCCCCGAGGACGCGTTCACATCAGTTCGCGCAACCATCACGGCCGGCGAGGCTTTGCCCGCCGAACTGCAAAGGCGTTTTTCGGAACGTTTCGGTCATCCGGTGCTCGACGGCATCGGGACAACAGAGGCGTTGCACATCTTCGTGTCGAACACTCTCGGCAGCCAACGTCCTGGCACGAGCGGCCGCGTCGTACCGGGCTACAACGCCCGGCTCAGCAACGACAGCGGCGATGATGTGACAGACCCCGACACACCCGGTTACCTCAACGTGCAAGGCCCGTCGATCGCCTCCGGATACTGGCGACGCGAGGAAGCGACTGCCGCCGCCTTCCACGAGGGATGGCTACGAACCGGCGACGTGTACACGCGATCCGCCGACGACCATTGGACGTTCCTCGGGAGGAACACAGACATGATCAAAGCCGGCGGCATCTGGGTCTCTCCCGCTGAAGTCGAGAGCGTCCTCGTCTCGCACGCCGACATCCTCGAAGCGGCTGTGGTCGGCGCACGAAACGCCGATGGCCTCGAAGAAACGGTCGCATTCGTCGTGGCCCGCGCTGGCCACGAGATCGACTCCGCCGCGATCGACGCGCACTGCCGCAGCATGATGGCGTCGTTCAAACGACCGCGCCGACTCTTCGTCGTGGACAGCCTCCCGAAGACTGCGACGGGCAAGATCCAACGCTACGCCCTTCGCGCCCAACTCACGGCAACCACTCACGCTCCGTGAGCCCGTGTTCGAAGTAGGTCGATCGGCCTATTGCTAGGCCGCACTCTGCGTGGAACGATCACGGCGGTCGTGTCGAGCATCGACGCGGCTGGCAGTGGATGGGACGGAGGGACGACCGTGCGGGCGAAATCAGGTTCACTATTGGGCGACTTGCGGCAGGCGTCATGACCCAAGCATCAGCTCCGGTGATTGGCTGCCCATACGCACACGCCGCACCGGTTGTCCTGCGTTCACACGCCGACGTCGTCGTTCGCAAACTGCTGCGAATTCGGGAACGGCCGAGTGGAGCATCCCCTCTCCAGGCTGTCAAGGCGTTCCGTCGGTCGATGATGATCTCAACCGTTCGCTGCACCCTGACCTACCTGGTGTTCCCGTTCGTGCTTCCGGCCCTCGGCCTCGTCACGGACACAGGCGTCGTGATCAGCATCGTGATCGGCACGCTGGCCATGACCTGCGACATCTTCTCGATCCGGCGATTCTTTGCCGTGGATCACAAATGGCGTTGGCACTTCTCGACGGTCGCTTTCAGCGTCGTCTGCCTGCTCGGGATCCTGCACCTCAAAGACGTCGTCCACATGGTCGGCTGATCAAGCCCAGCACCAGCAGCTAGTCAACCGGCAACTCGGCGCGGCATCTCGTGAACCGTTGTGCGGTGGTTGCGCGACTGTGTGGGCGTGAGTGTGGATCCATCGTGGCCGAGTGATGCGGAGTTGCTTGCCGCGATTGCCGATGGCGACCGAGGCGCGTTACGCCAGCTGTACGTACGGCATCAACCGTGGTTGGCGGCGAGGCTTCGTCACCGCTGTTCGGATCTCGACGTGGTTGCGGAGGCGGTGCAGGACACGTTCGTGGCGGTGTGGCGCAGCGCCGACCGGTGGAATGGTGCGGGCGAGCCGACAGCGTGGATCTGGGGGATCGCGATCCGCCGTTTGATCGGTGTCTTGCGTCATCGGTCGCGTTGGTCGCCGGTCTCCAACTCGATGTCGGAGGCACCGACGTTGACGACCGCTGAGGACCTGGTGTTGTTCGGTGTCGCCCACGGTGATCTCGCTGGTGCGATCGACAGTTTGCCGGTCGAGCTGCGTGCTGTGGTTCAGGCCACGGTCCTCGATGGGCTCACCACCCGGGAAGCGGCGCGCCTGTTGGGGATTCCTGCCGGCACGGTGAAGACACGGATGATGCGGGCCCGCATCCAACTTCGAGGAGCGTTGACGTGAACCTGACCCATATCGATGAACAGCTGTTGATCGGCTACTGGGAGCTGTCGGTGACTGCTGCCACGGCCGCAGCGATCGAGGCGCACCTGATGAGTTGTGCCAGTTGCCGTGCCGAGCTCGCCGACGTGGCCAGCTCGGCCGATGTCGGACTCGTGAACCAGGAGTCGGTGTGGGACGAAGTGCTCGAGCGGGTCGATCGACCCAAACGCTCGATCATCGAACGACTGCTCGGTGCGTTGCGAGTTCGGGCCGAAACAGCCAAGCTGCTGGCCGCGACACCGGCGCTGCGCGTCGCGTGGTTGGCCGCCATCGTGTTCGTGGCCGCATTCGCAGTCTTGGCTGCCGGCATTGACGGAGACGATCCGTGGCTGTTGCTCATGATCGCTCCCCTGTTACCGGTCGCCGGTGTCGCGACTGCGTATGGGCCGGCCTTGGACCCGACCTACGAGATCCGAGTCGCGGCGCCGGTGAGTGGCCTACGGTTGGCACTGCTGCGGACCTTGGCGGTGATCGCTACCACCATGCCGCTCTTGGCAGTCGCCGCGCTTGTCGCTCCCGGTGGCGGGTGGGCCGTGTTCGGATGGGTGCTGCCATCGTTCGCGTTGGTCGCGATCACTCTCGCGTTGTCGACCGTGACATCACCGGAACGTGCCGGAAGCATTGCTGGCGTTGGGTGGTTGGTGGCGTTAGTCGTGCTGATCGACCGCGACAAGGCAGGCGATTTCGTGGGCAAGTCGTTGATCTTCAGTTCGCCCGGACAGACCATCGTCGCCGTTGTCGCCGCGATCGCGGTGGCGATCGTTGCAACCCG
>JANMRB010000273.1:0-2369 GCA_031370825.1 Ilumatobacteraceae bacterium | reverse complement strand
TGCGCGCCCGACGCGATGAACGGCTACTGGATGTTGTTCGGTCGATGCATCAGCGTCAACGAGACGCTCTATCTCGGAACGTTCAGCCGTGCCGGCGGGCTGATGATGGGTGCGGCCTTCGCGATGGTGTGGAGGCCGATGGCCCTGTTGCGTGGCGCGGTGCGCGACAAGGCCCGCCAACTCGACGCCCTGTCCGTGTTGGGAATCGCCGCTCTTGTCTTCCTGGCGTGGAACCTCACGCTGTCGGGCGACGGACACTCGACCGGCATTCGCTTCAATCCCTGGCTCTTCCGTGGCGGCTTCTTCTTCACCGGGCTGGCGACGCTGACGGTGATCGCCGCGGTGACTCATCAGCGGGCGCTGATGGGCAGGTTGCTCGGTAACCCGATCTTCAACTACGTCGGGACGCGCAGCTACGGCTTGTACATCTATCACTGGCCGATCTATCAGATCATCCGCGGCCAGGCGGGGGTGCCACTCACTGTGAGGCAGTGGCTGGTCGCGATGGCGTTGACGTTGCCGATCACCGAAGCCAGCTATCGCTACATCGAGCTCCCGATCCGCCAGGGTCGTCTCGGCGAATGGCTGCGCGGTGACCGTCGTCCTCGCACAGCAGTCGCCTACAAGCGGCGACAGCGCGTCGCAGGTGTGGGGATCGCCAGTGCTGCGCTGGTCGGCTTCGCAGGTGTCAGCATCGCCATGGCCGGCAATCAATGCGTTGGGCAGATCGAATGCGACAGTGCCGCCGGTCGCAGCGTCCAAGCGACGCTTCCACTCGACCCCGCTGTTCCGACCCCGAGTGCCTCTGCTCAGTCGATCGCGGTTGTGCCGGCGCCGACAGTTGTGCCCGGACAGACCACCGTGCCTCCTCCTCCATCGACTGCACCGCCGACGACCGTGCTGCAGGACATTCCAATTCTGGCCCTCGGTGAATCGGTGATGCTCGGTGCCAAACCGGTGCTCGAGGACCGCGGCATCAGAACCTTCGCCGAGGTGTCCAAGGGACCCGATTGGGAGCTCGAGCAGCTGAACCTCGCCAAGACGAGGTACCACATCAAGTTGGGCGTCGTCATCCAACTCGGCACCAACGGGACGGTGACCCGCCCGGAGTACGACGCGATCCTGAAGGAGTTGACCGACGTGCCGCGTGTGGTGGTGATGACCGTCAAGGCTCCCAAACCCTGGATCGACGGCAACAACGCGATCATCCGCGCGCTTCCCGACAGCTACCCCAACGTGGTGGTGCTCGACTGGCAGGCGCGCGCCGAAGAGATCTCCGGCCATCTCTCCGGAAGCGATGGTGGCATTCATCTCAGCGACGACACGGCCAAGCAGTTCTATCGAGACATCATCCTCCAGGCTCTCGGTCTTCCCACCTGACGGGCTTTGACCTTCGCGACAGGCGACCTACGCTCGGCTGCATGTTGACCACACCTGTTCGTGTTGCCGTCACCGGTGCTGCCGGCCAGATCGGATACAGCCTGCTGTTTCGCATTGCCTCCGGCTCGATGCTCGGTCCCGACACACCCGTCATCCTTCAGCTCTTGGAGATCACGCCGGCGTTGGGCGCGCTCGGTGGCGTGAAGATGGAGCTCGACGATTGCGCCTTCCCCTTGTTGAGCGATGTGGTGTGCACGGACGACGCCAACGTGGCCTTCGGCGACGCCGATGTAGCTCTGCTCGTGGGGGCAATGCCGCGCAAAGCAGGCATGGAGCGCAGCGATCTGCTCAGTGCGAACGGTGGGATCTTCAAGCCGCAGGGCGCTGCGCTCAGCAAGAGCGCGAAGAAGGACGTGAAGATACTGGTGGTCGGTAATCCGGCAAACACGAACGCGTTGATCGCTATGCGCAACGCACCCGATCTCGATCCGAAGCGGTTCACGGCGATGACACGCCTGGACCACAATCGGGCGGTCAGCCAGCTCGCGATCAAGACCGGCACCACTGTCAACGACATCACCAACCTGACGATCTGGGGCAATCACTCCGTCACTCAGTATCCGGACCTGTTCCATGCCATGGTCAACGGCAAGAACGCCTACGAGGTCGTCAACGACCACGCCTGGGTCGAGGGGACCTACATCCCGACGGTGGCGAAGCGGGGCGCGGCCATCATCGAGGCCCGGGGCGCGTCATCAGCCGCCTCGGCAGCCAATGCGGCCATTGACCACATCCGCAGTTGGACGCTGGGGACTCCCGAGGGCGACTGGGTCTCGATGGCCGTCCCGTCGGACGGCTCCTACGGGGTGGCGGAGGGTTTGATCTCTTCGTTCCCGTGCATGTGCAAGAACGGTGAGTACTCGATCGTGCAGGGCCTCGACATCGACGACTACTCGCGCGGCAAGATCGACGCGTCCGTTGCCGAGCTC
>JANMRB010000247.1:0-25501 GCA_031370825.1 Ilumatobacteraceae bacterium | reverse complement strand
CCCCCCTCCCCCCCCTCTCTCCCTTCCCGCCCGTACACGCCGTCGATCCCGTCGAACCCGTTGTTCCCGTCGCGCCCGTTGTTGCCGTTGGTCCCGTCGAGCCCGTTCTGCCCGTCGATCCCGTCGAGCCCGTTCAGCCCGTCGATCCCGTCGATCCCGTTGGTCCCGTCGAGCCCGTTGGTGCCGTTGGTCCCGTCGATTCCGTCGACGCCGTTGGCGCCGTCGAGCCCATCGAGCCCATCGGTGCCATTGGTGCCGGCAGCACCAGCATCACCCTTGGGTCCCTGAGCGCCTGAAACACCCGAAGCTCCGGGAGAACCAGTATCACCCTTTGGCCCTTGCGGGCCAGGGCCCTCCACGACGTTCGTGGATGGAATGTAGTAGCCGACGAGGTCGATGACGACGTCGACGCTGCCCGCGTTGTTGAAGATGTCGAACGACTTCGCGGTGCCGAACTTGATCACGATCGAGTTGGCATGTGCCTGATTGTCGGCCCAGTTGATCGAGCTCGCAAGAGGCCTGGATTCCCCCGTGGGGAAGAGAGTGAGAAAGGAGCCGATGGTGCCATTCACCACGGTGAGGTTGATCGAAGCAGCAGTGGCTTCGGCCGGAACCATGTCGGCAAGCGACAGGGTCGCGGTTGCCGCGAACCCGAGCGTATGGATCGGGCTCGTCGCCAAGCGGGTGTCGAGAACTCGGACAGGCACAACCGGAACGAGCGCGGACGCGGCGCCCTGGTTACCGAGAGCGGATACGGCGAAGAGCCCGCCGCCTCCCATCGTGATTGCGATAGCGGCGCCTGCCGCCGCCCATCGTGACCGCCAAACATCAACCTTCATGACCCCGAACTTCCTTCCGAGACTCCAGGGTGGAGTCATTCTGGATTACAGGGTCGGCAAAGTCTTGACAAACTTGAGAATCAATTTTTACGTACCCCATAAATAGGTCGGATGGCCTAGAACTCGCGCACTTTCACATGTGCAGGCGGAATCCGGGCACGCAATAAGGGCTTGAGTTCTGTCCGCCGCCCCCACGGTCGGGGTCAGATTTACTTACCGGCTATTAGACCGACCCCGCCGACACATGCCCGCTCCCATCCCTGGGTATTCACCTACCTCACGTTTGCAAGGTGTACGGTGCGCGTGGGCTGGAGTTCTTTCCCTACTGGAGGCAGATGTGGATCTGAGTAAGTTCAAGACATCCGACTGGTTGAAGGTCGGAGGAGCCATCGGCTTCTTCATCTTCGGATTCTTCAAATGGGTGACCATCGAGGGCCCCGGTGGCGTCGGTTCGGCCAGCGGCGGCAACGTCTTCGACTTCTTCTGGACGGGCACGCTTCCATGGATCCTGGTCATCGCCACAGGCGTGGTCACGTTTCTGCTGGCGACAGGCACGATGAAGCCGGGCACGTTGCCTTGGCCGCTCATCATGCTGATCGCAACCGGCTTGGCCGCATTGTTGTTGCTCATCCGGATCCTCTTCAACCCGATCGACGGCTCCGACGCCATTGAGGCCTTCGGTGGCAGTGTCGGTCGTGGCATCGGGATGATCCTGTCTGCGATCGCCGGATTCGTGGCCTTCGCCGGTGCGTTCATGGGCTTCAAGGAATCTGGTGGCGACTTCAACGATCTCAAGGACATGAACAAGCTGAAGGGGGCATTCTCAGGCAGTGGCAGCGACAACGCGCCGCCTCCGCCGCCGCCTCCGGGCATGACTCCTCCGCCTCCCCCGCCCCCGCCCGCCTGATACATCGCACACGCGAGGAGAGCCCCGCCGATTCGGTGGGGCTCTCCTCGCGTGACGGGCACCGATTCTTGGTCGGGACCTAGCTGAGCGATGCCACGATCTCGGCCATCAGGTCGCTGGCTTCGGTCGGGTTGAGACCAACGTGCACGCCCGCAGCTCGCAGCGCGTCCATCTTGCCTTGGGCGGTGCCCTTGCCGCCGCTGACGATTGCGCCGGCGTGACCCATCTTCTTGCCGGCGGGCGCGGTCACTCCGGCGATGTAGGCGCTCATCGGTATTGTCACGGACGATTCGATGAACGACGCGGCCTCTTCTTCCGCTGACCCACCGATCTCGCCGATCATCATGATCGCATGGGTCTCGGGATCAGCCTGGAACTCACTGAGGCAGTCGATGAAGTTGGATCCCGGTACGGGGTCGCCGCCGAAGCCGACGCAGGTCGACACGCCGATGCCACGCTGTTTCAACTCGTACAGAGCCTGGTAGGTCAGCGTGCCCGAGCGAGAGACGATGCCGACGTTCGGTCCCGCTGCCGAGGGCAGTTCGGCGATCTCGCCGGCCGTGATGCCGATGTTGCACTTTCCGGGGCTGATGATGCCAGGGCAGTTGGGGCCGAGCAGGCGCGTGTTGGGATAGCTGCGCACCAAAGTGTTGAAGACCTTGGCCTCATCCTGAGCTGGGATGCCCTCGGTGATGCAGACCACGAAGCCGATGCCGGCAGCGGCTGCTTCGAGAATCGCTGCGGAGGCAGCCCTCGGCGGCACCGCGATGAACGACGCCGTGGCTCCGGTCGCGGCGACCGCCTCGGCAACCGTGTCGAAGACCGGCACCCCCTCCACATCTTGGCCACCCTTCCCGGGGGTCACACCGGCGATTACCTGAGTGCCGTATGCCTTGTTGCGTAGACCGTGGTACCTGCCCTGACCACCGGTCAGACCCTGCACGACAACTTTGGTGTCGGCGTTGACGAAGATGGCCATGTCAGACGCTCCCGCTGGCCAGGGCGACAGCAGCACGGGCTGCTTCCAACATGGTCGGTTCAGATCTCAGCTTCGACTCGGGAATTCCCGCATTCGCCAGGATCTCGCGACCATGCTCGGCATTCGTGCCGTCGAGGCGGATCACGATCGGTGCCCGAAGATCGACACGGCCCATTGCCTCGACGATCCCCTTGGCGACTTCCTCGCCGCGCGTGATGCCACCGAAGATGTTGATGAAGATGCTCTTGACCTTCTGGTCGAAGTTGATGACCTCGAGAGCAGCGGCCATCACATCGGCGTTGGCTCCCCCGCCGATGTCGAGGAAGTTGGCAGCCGACCCACCGACCTGATTGACAACATCGAGAGTGCTCATCGCCAGTCCGGCGCCGTTGGCGATGATGCCGACGGTCCCGTCGAGACCGATGTATTGAAGGTCGTGATCGCGAGCCATCCGCTCGCGATCGTCGAGCTCTTCCGTCGCACGGAACTCGTCCCACTCCGGATGACGGAATGCAGCGTTGTTGTCGAGGCTGACCTTCGCGTCGAGGGCGTGCACACCACCGTCGGGCCGCAAGATCAGCGGATTGATCTCAGCCAGGTCGCAGTCGCCCTCGGTGAAACAGCGATAGAGCTTGAGCAGGATCTCAGCAGCTCCATCGATCGCGGCCGAGTTGAGGTGGGCGTCGACGCATGCCTGTCGGGCGTCGGCGAGCGACAATCCGTCGACCGGATTGATGTGGCGCATGACGATCGCGTCGGGATTCGAGACCGCGACCGATTCGATCTCGACCCCGCCTTCGGACGACAGCATCAACAGATGCTTCTTCGCTCCGCGATCGAGCGTGAACGATGCGTAGTACTCCTCGGCAATGTCACTTGCTCGCTCGACCCACACCCGCTTGACGAGGTGACCCTTGATGTCCATGCCCAAGATGTTGGACGCATGCGATCGGGCCTCCGCTGCGTCGTTGGCCAGCTTGATTCCACCGGCCTTGCCGCGCCCGCCCACCTGCACCTGCGCCTTGACCACAACGGGATAGCCGGCGGCGTCGGCCTGGGATACAGCCTCGTCGACCGTCGTGGCGACGCCGCCCGGTGAGACCGGGATGTCAAACCGGGCGAAGTACTGCTTGCCCTGATATTCGAATAGGTCCACCTAGTTCTCCTCGCTGTCCAACGCCGTTTCCAACCAGGCACTGATGCCCTTCAACGAACTGCCCGGGCCGAAGATCTCAGCGACTCCCTGGGCCTTCAGCTCGCGGGCGTCGGCATCGGGGATCACGCCGCCGCCGAACACCAGCACGTCATCGAGGCCGCGGGCACGTAACTCATGCATGACACGTGGGAACAATGTCAGATGGGCGCCGCTGAGCAGTGAGAGGCCGACGGCATCGGCGTCTTCTTGCAGCGTGGTCTCGGCGATCTGCTCGGGCGTTTGATGCAGGCCGGTGTAGATCACCTCGAAGCCATGATCGCGAAGCGCCCTCGTAATGGTCTTTGCGCCGCGATCGTGACCGTCGAGACCGGGCTTGGCAACCACGACGCGGTATGGGCGCTTCACGAATCACGAACCATACGACCACTTCCTCGGTTGGCTCCAATCCCATGGACAGGCACACTGTGCTCGTGCGACGACCACAGCTGCGTTCCCCACTCGCCCGAGCCGTCGCGCCGGTTCTCGGCGGAATCGGCTTCTTCGCCGTCCTGGCGCTCGTTCTGTGGGGCATCGCTCACCTTGTCTCGCAGAATGGGAGCGGAGCCACCGCGAACCTGGCGAGCAACGTGTTCCGGCCGGGGTCCGTCGAACGGTATGCAGCGATCGTTCAAGAAGATGGGCCGGTGCTGTTCCCGGACCTGCTCGGTACCGACGGCGACAAGTCGATCGTTCTCGATCACAAGGGTGTCAACCCGATGAACGGTTGGAGCATCTACCTCGGTCACCCTGCCGATAAACCGATCTCATGCAAGGTCACCCAGGTTCGCCATACGGACCAGTTCACCGATTGCGCGGGAAGAACGATCCCTGTCGACGCGTTGGCGCTACCGCCGAAGGGGGTCGCGCCGGTTGTCAGTGCCGACGGGATACTGACGCTCGATCTGACTCCCGACTGAGCCTTCGAACGGTCGACTCAGACCAGTTCCTCGGCTCGCTCGATGAGGCGCGCGGCGAACTCGTCTGTGTGCTGTGGCAACTTCGCACGATGCAGTGCCAGGCCACCGAGCACCTCGGCACCCAGCGTGTCGAGGACTCCGGTCATCTTCTGCACTGAGGTTCCTGGGTTCAACGCGTACGTGCAGAAGGCGGCCGCTTTCTTGCCCTTCATCGCCGGCAACTTGGCCAACTCACCGAGCGCCCACGGGGTTTGCCCCACGATGAACAAGCCGTGGACCCACGTGCCGACGAGCACCAGATCTGCGGCCTGCAGCGCGGCGTAATCAGGTTGGCGGGCCCGCGATAGTCCCGTGATCCCCCAGCCGGCTTGCTGCAGTTTGGCGGCGATCATCTCGCCGGCCTTCCAGGTGTTGCCGGTCAGGCTCTCGACGAGAATCGCAGCTTTCATTTCGGCAATTCAAGCATGACCTTGCATGGCCTCGACGGCTTCGAGCTCATGGCGAAGCTCTCGACCCTTGCGAATCTTGCGGACGACGGTGACCACGGCCAGCGACAGCATCGCCAAGATGACCAGGCAGAGCACCGCGATGACCTTCTTCGGCAGAGTTCTCGTACCCGCGAAGATGTAGATGTCGGGTATCACGTACGCGACGAGCGACACGACTCCCCATTTGATCGCAGATCGATAGCGATCGTCGACGAACCGTAGAACCATTCGCGGAGTCGTGAAAGCGTCGATGGCAGAACACACGAGGTCGATGCTGAGGTAGATCCACGGGTTGAACCCATACCCACCGAGCGCGGCCCAGACGATGATGGTACGCACGACCGACCACAAGATGACGATGGTCGCCCACAGACGCGAGAAGAGCATTCGCTTGCGCAAGGTTTCGGCGGTGTGCTCGATCATCACGACAATCGTTACAGCTTCTTGAGAGGGGCCCAGGCCAATGACAGGTGTTTCGTGCCTGCCTCGCGGAACCGGATGGTTGCCTCGGCCTTGTCGTCCTGGCCGCGGATGTCGATGATCACACCTTCGCCGAAGGCCGGATGCTCGACATCGTCACCGAGCCGCAGACCGATCAATTGGGAGTTCGACGGAGATGGTTGGGCTGCGCGCTGACCTGCAATGAGCGCCGCTTCGACAACACGGTCCCGGTGCCGGTCCGCGTCGCCGTTGTCGTGGCGATCGACGCGTCGATACGGCGGCGGGTTGGACCACTCGTCGCGAGCGCGGTAGCTCTGACGCCCATACGTGGTTCGTCCGCTGACAGCACCGATCTGATCGATCAGCTCCGCGGGGATCTCGTCGATGAACCGCGACGGCGGGTTGTAGTTGGTGCTGCCGAACAACTGCCGGCTCCATGCGTGCGCCAGGAACAAGCGCTGCTGGGCTCGGGTGATGCCGACGTAGGCGAGGCGTCGTTCCTCCTCGAGCTCGACGGGCTCGGTCAAGGCTCTGCTATGAGGAAACACTCCCTCTTCCATACCCACCAAGAACACCGCGGGAAACTCCAGACCCTTGGCCGAGTGCAACGTCATCAGCACAACTCGGTTGTCGTCGTCGAGGTCATCGGTGTCCGCAACGAGCGCCACCTGCTCGAGGAACTCGTCGAGCACGGTGAACTCGCGTGCGGATCCGACCAGCTCACCCAGGTTCTCGATGCGTCCAGCCGATTCGACCGATCCCTCGGCCTCGAGCTCGGCGAGATACCCACTGTCGTTCAGCGCGGCCTGCAACAGATCACCCGGACCGTCGTCGAGTCGAAGTGCGAGGTCATCGAGAAGTCTGACGAAGGATTCGACGCCTCGTGCCGCAGACCCGGTGAGGCCGGCGTCGTGTGCGTGTCGCATCGCTTCGACGAAGCTCACGCCCGTGCTTGCGGCTAGCGCATCGAGCTTGGCAACGCTGGACTCGCCCACGCCCCGCTTCGGAACACCGAGCACTCTCTTGACGCTGATCTCGTCGGCTGGGTTGGCAACCGCGCGCAGATAGGCCATGGCATCTTTGACTTCGCGGCGGTCGTAGAAACGGGTACCGCCGACGACTTTGTACGGAATCCCGAAGCGCATCAGCGCTTCTTCGAGCACTCGACTCTGTGCGTTGGTCCGGTAGAAGGCGGCCATCTCTTTCCACATGAACGATGCATCGTTCTGCAGAGCCTGCATGGTGCGGGCAACCCAGGTGGCTTCATCACCCTCATCTTCGGCGTGATAGCGCGTGATCCGTTCGCCTGTTCCGAGCTCGCTCCACAACTGCTTGTCCTTGCGATCTGGATTGTTGGTGATGACCGCGTTCGCGGCATCGAGAATGGCCTGCGTGCTTCGGTAGTTCTGGTCGAGGACGATGGTCGTGACGTTGTCGAACGCATCCTCGAACTGCGAGATGTTGCGCAGGTCGGCTCCGCGGAACCGGTACACGCTCTGGTCATGGTCGCCGACGATCGTGATCTGCCCGTGCTCGGCCGCCAACGCCAACGCAATCTCGTTCTGCGCCATGTTGGTGTCTTGGTACTCGTCGATCAGAACGTGCTGGAAGCGCTGCTGGTAGTGCGCCAAGACGTCGGGCTCTGAGCGGAACAGTTCGACGGTCTTCATCAGCAGGTCGTCGAAGTCCATGGCCCCGGCCTTCAACAGCCGCGCCTGGTAGTCGGTGTAGATGTCGGCGTGCTTGCGTTCGAAGATGTTGGCAGCGCGTTCAACCGCTTGTTGTGGGCTGATCAACTCGTTCTTCCACAGGCTGATCTGGCCGTGTGCGGCGCGTGGCGGGAACCGCTTCGAGTCGAGGTTGAGATCGCGCACCACGTAGCCGGTGAGGCGTTGGGAATCGGCCTGGTCGTAGATGCTGAACGTGCGCGGATAACCGAGCCGGTCGCCGTGGGCGCGCAGGATGCGGACGCATGCCGAGTGAAACGTGCACACCCACATCGCCTTGGTGACCGGACCGACGAGCTCGGCGACCCGGTGGCGCATCTCTTCGGCCGCTTTGTTGGTGAACGTGATTGCCAGGATCGCCGTCGGTGGCACGCCCTCGTGGATCAGGTGAGCGATGCGATGAGTCAGCACCCGTGTCTTGCCCGAGCCTGCACCGGCGACCACCAACAACGGGCCGCCGCGGTGCACAACTGCGTCGAGCTGGTCCGGATTGAGCAGGTCGAGGTCGAGCGTGGCACCCCGGCTCGGGGCGCGCTCATTCGGCAAATTCATGGTGGATCCATCCTACGGAAAGGGTGTCACGTTGAAGTCACAGGGTCGCCGAATATGGTTCACCAGGTGGCTGCAGGAAGAAGATCTGACCGTCGCGCCCGACCGGACGTGCTCGCCGTCATAGCGATCGGAGGGATGCTCGGCGCCACCGCTCGCTTCAAGCTGGCTGAAGCCCTTCCCACAGATGCTGGGCACTTCCCATGGGCGACGTTTTGGATCAACCTGAGCGGCAGCTTCCTTCTGGGCTTCCTGCTCGTCGTGCTGCTCGAGCGTTTCCCTCCGACGCGATATGTCCGGCCATTCCTGGCCACAGGAATCCTCGGCGCTTACACCACGATGTCGACCTACGCCGTCGAGACAGCACTCCTCATCAAGGACGGCCACGCCGCGACCGCCCTACTCTACGGCATCGGCAGCGTCGCCGCCGGCACGTTCCTCGCATATGCAGGGATCGTCGCCGCCCGCATCACCCCACAACGACACCACCAGGCGCGGCCATGACCAACGGCGCTTGGTTCGGATTCCTTGTCGCTGCAGCCATCGGTGCCTCGGCGCGCTACCTCATCGACGGATTCGTCCAAGACCACACCGACGGTGCCTTCCCGTGGGGCACCTTCGTTGTCAACGTCACCGGCTGCCTCGTTCTCGGCACGATCGTTGGCCTCGGCATGTACCACGACCTCGACTCGACCACCCGAACCGTTCTCGGCACCGGCGGGATGGGTGCATACACCACCTTCAGCACCTTCACCTTCGAGACCGTCCGCCTCGCCGAGCTAGGCGCTGTCAACCAAGCATTCCGAAACGCTGCGGGCAGTTTCGTGATCGGTCTCGCCGCTGCCGGCGCCGGCCTCGCGGCGGCCGCTTTCCTGTGACGTCGAACCAAAACCTCTACCTCAACCGGCACGAAAGCGCAGACCTGCGCGCCGGCGAACCATCGCCCAGTCGTTGATCACTATCCGCCTCTTGCCGGTCTCGAGAATCCCCTCGAGACGGGCCTCGTTGAGGACGCGATTGGTGATCCTCAGACCGACGCCGGTCATCGAGGCCAGTTGCTGTTGGCTGATGGGCAGTTCGGCGCCGGCACGACGCTTCTCGTAGACCTCACCAAGCCTCCACAACTGCCGGTAGAGCCGAGTCGAGCTGTCCAGCTCCGAGAGCTCGCTGACCTGGATGGTCAACCGTTGGACAAGGCGCAGCAACGCCTCGATGAACACATCGGAGATCCGAGGGAACCGCCGGCGCAACGCCTCGATGTCGGTGCGCAGGATCTGTATCACCTCGACCTTCGATAGCGCCTGCGCGGCTGCGGTCCGAACTCGTTCGTTCGACAGGATCGCCAGCTCGCCGAACATCTCACCCGGTCCAAGGATCGTCAGCAGCACCGGGTCGCCGCGTTCTCCGCCACTCCAGATGCCGATGCGCCCGCTGACCACTACGTAGACCGCGTCTCCCGTCTGTCCCTCGTGGTAGAGGTACGCCTGCGCCGGGATCTTGAGGTGACGGCAGCGCGCGTCGAGCGCGGCGCGCTCGCGTTCAGGAAGCGATGCAAAAAGAGCAACAGATTCGGCGATGGAGGCAAAGATACATCAACACGCAAAGTTGCGTGTTGTAACACGCACATGAACGTGGTCAAGAACATCCTCCCATGGTTTCGTTCACCCATGCGGACGAACGCCACCCCCGAAGAAGTTGCAGCTCTGGTTCAGCGCCATTTCGACGGCGATTCGAAGGCGCTCGCCGAACTGATATCGATCTTCCAATCACTTGTGAAGGCCGCGGCGCGCCGAGTACTGCGCTGCGCCACCGATGTGGACGATGCCGTGCAGGACACATGGCTGAACTTCGTCCGCTTCGGTGATCGCATTGCCGACCCTGAGCGCGTCGGGGCGTGGCTCTGGACTGTCGCACTCAATTCGGCGCGCCGCATACAACGCCGTCAAAACCGCTGCATCGTCGCCGACAACGTCGCCGATCTCGCCGATGCAATGGCAGACGAGATCCCCGACCCCGACCACGCGCTGCAGCGATGTGAGCGGGTGTCCGTGGTTCGTCGGGCGGCAGCAGACATGCGCGAAACCGATCGACGAGTGTTGAGCCTGATGATGGACGAGCGGGCGTATGACTACCGCCAGATCAGCACGATCAGCGGCCGCCCGATCGGTAGCCTCGGGCCGACGCGAGACCGGATCATTCGCAAACTGCGGACCAATCCGGAGATCCTCGAGCTCATGGCGGTCTAGGGCGGCCGGTTTTGCGACTGCTCTGACTTGCACGTGGGAGGCATTTGGTACCGCTGACCAGGCAACTTCGTCGCTCTCGACAGGTGTGACACGTTCCGAGCGACAAAGTTCGCAACCATTCAAGAGATTGCCCTGATCTGCCGATTACAAGTGGTGGCGGCGATCGACGATAGGCAGCGAATGATGCTGGCGAACAACAGAGGGTGCCTGGCTGCCGGCGATCGGGCGCGACTGAGCTTCGAAGGGACCTTGTCCTCTCGTCAAAGCGTCCAGTCGCTGCCACGGTGTATCGGGAACACATGAGTCGAGATGATCGGATGACAACCTCGTCAGCGCATGACGCGCTGATCGCCGACGCGGCCAACGGGCCGCTCGTCGGTGACGGGCGCATGCGTCGGATCACCCCATTCCTGATCACAGCCATAATCAGCATGATCGTGGCGATACCTGCGATGTCGCTGACCCGACCCGCTTTCACCATCGTTGGAACCGGTCTCGTCGTGACGGCGATGATTGCGGCAGTGGTGTTTCCTTGGAACCGGGTTGCACGCGCCGCTCAACTCTCTCCGCCGCTGGTCTTCCTCGTCGCGATGATGCTGCTCGCATCGGGCACCGGGATCGGCACTGGTTCGCCGTTCGTCACGATGTCTGTGCTGCCAATGGTGTGGTTGGCAATCTACGAGAACCGCACAGGAGTGCTGTTGGCCGCAGCGCTGGCGGCGGCGGGACTGTGGCTCGCGGAGTCGGCTGAAAGGGTTCCCTCGTCGGCTCAGGTGACGGTCTCCATTGTCGTGTTCGTCGTGTGTGGCGCAGGCATGGGAGTGACGCTGCACGGGCTCGTCGCAAAAACCCGAACGCTCGCCATCGCATCACGCGATCACCAATTCGCTCTCGAAAACGTCGCGGCGATGCTCGACGCGCTGCCGGAGCGGGTGAATCGCTACCGCGTGTCAGACCTCGCGATCATGTACTGCAATGCGGCGTGGGCCACTCAGTACAACGTCGAGCCGGCCCAGGCACTCGGCCGTCGACTCCAAGAGTTCCTCTCCGACGACGAGATGGAGGGTCTGCACTCGCAGCTCGCGCTCCTCGGTCCCGACAACCCGATTCTGGTCGACACCGTCGCGCGCTCCGTCGACAACGCTCCCGGGCAATGGTTGGAGTGGGCTGATCGGTACCTGATCGGCGCAGATGGCGCCGAGGTGCTCTCCGTCGGCCGTGACGTGAGCGGACGTCGTGACGCCGAGCTCAAGTTGGCCGAGAGCGAGGCCCGGTTCCGCGATCTCTCCGACAAGTCCGCCGACGTCGTGTGGCGCTTCATGGTCGAGCCGTCTCCGCACTTCGACTACGTCAGCCCGTCCATCGAGAACATCCTCGGTTATCCACCCTCGTACTTTCTCGAAGAGTTCACCCGAATTCTCGAGATCCTCGATGACGAGGGACGAACAGCAATCCAACGTGCGCTGCATTCCAATCAAATACTCGAGCAGTTCGACTTTCACCTGCGTCACGCCAACGGCTCGATCGTTGTCGTCGAGACGCGGACCACGGCCGTCAGGGGCGGGTTGCAGGGAGTCAGCCGAGATGTCACCGAGCTCCGCCAGCTGCAGGACTCGATGGCGGCGCTGGCCCTGCGCGACTCACTGACCGGATTGGCGAACCGTCGCCTCTTCAAGGAGCTGCTCGACGCAGACCTGGCACGCACCCAGCGCACTGGTCTACCGCTGGCGATCGCATTCCTCGACCTCGACGGCCTCAAGAAGGTCAACGACACCTATGGCCACGACGCCGGCGACATGGTGCTGTGCGAGACAGCCCGCCGGTTGCTCGCGATCGTTCGAGGCGCCGACACTGTCGCCCGCATCGGCGGCGACGAGTTCGTCATCGTCTACGAACCGAGCGACCCGAACTCGCCAAACCTCGTGCAGCGCATCGACCGAGCGCTCTCCGAACCGATCAACATCACATCAGGCATTGCCGTGTACTGCCCCGCCAGCATCGGAATCGCGGATACACGCATCGTCGGCTTCAACGGTGCCGCGCTGCTCGCGGCTGCCGACGAGGCAATGTACGAGGTGAAGCGGAGCCGCCAAACATCGCGAAGCACCGACGATCAACATGCTCGGATGCACGTGACTCTCTGAGTCCGTGACAAATGCGGCGTGTCATGTAGACATGCGCGATCCACGGTTTGACCTGCTGATCACTCCAATCGGGGGATGACGGGCACTGGTAGCGTCGCCGCGGTGGATGTGATGTCGGCTGCCGACCTCGAACGCCGAGCCGCACTCCGGAAGATGAAGGTCGTCGCCACGTCTCTTCTGGTCGTCGTCACCGGTGTGTTCTTCGTCGCCCGATGGCAAGAGAACAGTCACGATTGGGTCGGCTACATCCGCGCCTTCGCGGAGGCGGCGATGGTCGGAGCGCTCGCCGACTGGTTCGCGGTATCGGCGCTGTTTCGCCATCCTCTCGGCCTACCGATTCCGCACACCGCGATCATCCCGCACCGCAAGGACCAGATCGGACGCTCACTCGGCGAGTTCGTGCAGACCAACTTCTTGACTCGAGAAGTCCTCAACGAACGGCTCGCGGGCGCCCACGTCGGCAGGCGCCTGGGCGATTGGCTGGCCGACGAAGAGAACGCGTCGAAGGCGGGCGAGGGTGTCGGCGACCTGCTGCGCGGCGCGTTGGAAGTTCTCGATGACCGCGATGTTGCGTCTGCGCTGGAAACCCTGATCGAGCGACGCGTCAGAGCAACCCCGGTCGCACCCCTGCTGGCGAAGGCCATCGACCTGGCGATCGAAGGCGGGCATCACCAGCGGCTGCTCGACGCGATGATCACCGGTCTCGGTGGCTTTCTCGAGGACAACAGGGCCACGTTCAGAGAGCGGCTGGAGCACGAGTCGCCGTGGTGGATTCCGGACTCCATCGACGACAGGCTCTTCACCAAGATCTACGGCGCGATGCACAGCTTCCTGGCCGACGTCAGCTCCGATCCGAACCACGAGGTGCGTCGTTCGATCGAGAAGCGCGTGATCGCCTTTGCCGAGCGTTTGCGCAGCGACCCGGACCTGCTGGCGAAGGGCGAGGAGCTCAAGAACGAACTGCTCGAGCACCCCGATGTTCGCGCCTGGCTCGGCTCTCTGTGGGGCGAAGTCAAACGCAACACTGTCGCCGGACTGGCAGAGCCCACCAGCGAGCTTCGCCAGCGACTCGATCTGTCGTTGACGACTCTCGGCAAGCGCCTGGCAGGCGAGCCGGAGCTACAGGCCAAGGTCGATGATTGGGTCGTGCGCGCGGCGGGCCATGTCGTCGATCACTATCGCGGTGAGGTCGCTGATCTGATCGCTGGCACCGTCGCCAAGTGGGACGGAAAGGCCACGGGCGAACGAATGGAGCTGCAGGTCGGCCGCGACCTCCAATTCATTCGCATCAACGGCACGATCGTGGGCGGTCTCGCCGGCCTGGTCATCTACTCCGTCAGCCAGCTGTTGTTCTGAGTCAGTTCCAGTCGCGGCGCGTCGTCGGCATGCCGGCGTTGCCGGTATCGGTGGGTACCACACCGAGTACCTGATGGATCGAAATGCCGCCGTCTTCGAACCCGATCGCGGATCCAGCCATGTACAACCGCCAGATCTTTGCCCGGGCCTCTCCGGCGAGCTCGACTGCGTCGTCCCAGTTCGATTCCAGGTTGGAGACCCACGATCGCAGGGTGCGGGCGTACTGCTCGCGCAGTGACTCGACGTCGCGTACCTCGAAACCGGCACGTTCCATTGCCAGAACGACCGCGCCGACATCGATGAGCTCGCCGTCGGGGAACACGTACCGGCCGACGAACGATCGTGAGCCGAGCGTCGACCCGCCAACCGACGAGATGGCATGGTTGAGCAGGCGACCTTGCGGCACCAGCGCGGCGCGGAGCGTCGTGAAGTAGGTGTCCAACTTGCCATGGCCGACGTGTTCAGACATTCCGATCGATGAGATCGCATCGAACGATTCGCCGGAGAGGTCGCGATAGTCCTGCAGTCGGATCTCCACGCGATCGGCTACACCCGCTTCTTCGACGCGCTGACGAGCCAGTTCGGCCTGCGCCCTGCTGATCGTGATGCCGACCACTCGGGCGTCGTGGTGAAGCGCGGCGTGAATACCCATCGACCCCCAGCCGCAACCGACGTCGAGGAGGCGCGCCCCCGGGTGTTCGTGAAGGCCCAGCTTGCGACACACGAGCTCGTTCTTGGCGGCTTGGGCGTCCTCGAGAGTTGCGTCCGGCTGTGCGAACCTCGCGCACGAGTAGGTCATGGTCGGCCCGAGCACCAGGCGATAGAACTCGTTGCCGACGTCGTAGTGATGCCCGATCGCCGATGCATCTCGTCGCAGCGAGTGTCGCCAACCGCGCAGCCTGGCCTCTTCAGGCGGTCGAGGCAACGGCCGGCCCAGAGCGCCGACTCGCTTGGCAGCCATCACCGCGGTTGGTAGCACGCGCCATGCCCGGCGGGCCTGTGCGCCTGCAGGTTTGGCGTCGCGAAATGCCACGACAACGTCGAAGAGATTGCCCGCGAGGTCTATGTCGCCGGAAACGTATGCCCGGCCGAGGCCGAGCTCGTTGGGCATCCACAGCAACCGCCTGACGGCGTCAGGAGAGTTGAACCTCAGGGTCGCCAGCGCCGTATCCGGCGGGCTGAGCCTCGATCCGTCCCAGAACTCGAAGCTGACCGGTATCGAACGGCCGAAACTGGCCTCGATGACTGGTCTCATGGCTTCGGCTACCGGGCCGACGGTCTCGATGCGACGGGCTTCCGTCGTGACGCTGTCAGTGAGGGTCGATTGGGCTGGCGGAACCATCTCATCTCCTTGCTGGCGTTTTCGTTCAGATTAGGTCGCATGGGATCCCCGTCAGAACACCATGGCGCGGCCGGGGTGAGATGAGCGTCACTAGTCTGGCCGGCGATGGCCTATCGGTATTTGTGGACCCCGTTGGTGCTCGGTCCCGTCACCGTCCGCAACCGAATCGTGTTCAGCGCGCATCTCACCAACTACGCCCGAGATGGCAAGCCGACCGAACAGCACGCTGCCTATTACGCGGCCCGCGCTGCGGGCGGGACCGGGTTGATCATCACCGAGGAACAGTCGACGCATCCGACCGATTGGCCCTACGAGAAGTTGATCCACGGTTTCCATCGCGATGTGATTCCCGGGTATCGGATGATGACCGATGCGGTCCACCGCCATCGCGTGCCGATCTTCGCTCAGATCAATCACAACGGCGGCCAGGCAAGCTCGATGTATTCACGGCTACCGGTCTGGGCGCCGTCGGCGGTCGCTGATCCGCTGTTCCGCGAGGTGCCGAAGGGCGTTACTCAGGGCGACATCCAGGAGATCGTCACAGGGTACGCGATGGTCGCCTTGCACTGCGCCGAAGGCGGCTTCGACGGCATCGAGTTGCAGTGCAGTCACTCGTCGATCGTCCGCGGGTTCCTCTCCCCGGCAACGAACAAGCGAACCGACCAATACGGCGGCTCGCTCTTCAATCGCGCCAGGTTGATGATCGACATAGTTGCTGCAGTGCGAGCTGCAATCGGCAATGGAATGGCCCTCGGCGTGCGTATCTGCGGTGACGAACTGATCGAGGGTGGAACCACGATCGACGATGCGGTGGAGATCGCCCGACTCGCCGAGGCGACCGGGCACGTCGACTACATCAACACCTCGATCGGCGTGGCGACGGCGAGCCTCTTCATGATCGAAGCGAGCATGCACATCCCGCCCGGCTACGCGATGTTCATCCCTTCTGCAATCCGCAAAGCAGTCGATCTTCCCGTCGTCGGCGTCGGCCGATTCAAGGATCCTCTGCAAGCCGAGCGAGCGTTGGCCGAAGGTCATTGCGATCTGGTCGGAGTCGTCCGCGGACAGATCGCCGATGCCGACTTCGCCGCGAAGGCCAAGGCAGGTGCGACCGACGACATCCGCTTGTGCCTGTCGTGCAATCAAGAATGCGTCGGCCGAATGGGCCTCAACCGCTGGCTCGGCTGCATAGAAAACCCAAAGACCGGCAGAGAGGCGGCAGAAGCAGCAGGAGCGACGAGCCGCACGGAGGGAGCAGCCGAAGCGAAGCGGAGGCCAGTCCCGACCACTTTGATCGTGGGCGCCGGGCCTGGGGGGTTGCAGGCGGCGATTGCGGCGGCGCGGAGTGGGCATCGGGTGACGGTGTACGAGAAGGAGCGCCATGCCGGTGGCCAGGTACGGCTGGCCGCCTCGGTGCCGAACCGTGCCGAGTTCGGCGACCTCGTTCGCAACCAGATCACCGAGTGCCGCCGCCTCGGCGTGACGATCGAGTACGGGATCAGCGTTGGGCCGGAACTGATCGCCGAGAAGCGGCCGGACCGCGTCATCGTCGCCACCGGTGCCGAGCCGCAGCGTCCTTGGTGGGTTCCCGCCGACGCGGATCGAGTGGTTGATGTTCGTGATGTGTTGGACGGCAGTGCGAATCCGTCTGGCGACGTGGTCGTGATCGATGAGCTCGGGTTTCACCAGGCCACGTCGGTCGCTGAGCTGCTCGCCGATCGTGGGTGCAACGTCGAGATCGTCACCAACGGCATGATCGTGGGCCAGGACCTTGGCATCACCCTCGACATGGAGAACTGGTGGATGCGGGCGAGCGCGAAGGGAATCGTCCAATCGACAGACCTCGTCGCCATGGGAATGGGCGACGCATCTCCACGTCGCACACTGAACCTGCTCCACCATCCGACCGGCACCAACACGACGAGGACTCCTGACTGGGTCGTTCTGGCCGTAGCGCCGAGCCCCGTCGACTGGCTGTACGACGAGCTCAAGAAAGCCGCAATCAGCGTCGAACGGGTCGGGGATTGCGTGGCACCGCGGCGCGCCCACGCGGCCGTGATCGAAGGCGAGCGCGCCGGCGCGACCGCAGCCCAACGGACGAGTGTTTGAGGCCCCACGGGGTAGCCGCAAACACTCCGATGCAATACTGAGCCGGTGAACGAGAACCCGCCGGTTGCAGTTGTCATGGGATCGACCAGCGACTGGCCGACGATGAGCAAAGCGATCGATGTGCTCCGCGAGTTCGGGCTTGCCCACCAAGTACAGGTGTTGTCGGCCCACCGCATGCCCGATGAGATGTTCAGCTTTGCCGAGTCGGCACGAGGGCGTGGGTTGCGCGTGATCATCGCCGGGGCGGGAGGAGCGGCGCACTTGCCGGGAATGCTCGCCGCGAAGACCACCGTGCCAGTACTGGGAGTGCCTATGGCCTCTCGGCATCTCGGCGGACAGGACTCGTTGTACTCGATCGTGCAGATGCCAGCCGGGATCCCGGTCGCGACGTTCGCGATCGGCGACGCGGGCGCGACCAACGCCGCACTGTTCGCGGTCGCGATCCTGGCTGACGCTGACACCGCGTTGTCGAGCGCGCTCGACGCCTACCGTCGACGACGTCACGACGACGCTGCGGCGGCCGCGCTTCCTCCGCAATGATCACGCCTCCCGCGACGCTCGGAATCCTCGGTGGTGGTCAGCTGGGCCGCTACTTCGTCATGGCCGCGCGGACCATGGGCTACGGCACGATCGTCCTCGAGCCTGACCCGGATGCGCCAGCGGGCAAGGTCGCGGACGAGCACATCGTCGCCGGGTTCGACGACGAGTCAGCCCTTCGACATATGGCATCGGCGTGCGCTGTGGTCACCACCGAGTTCGAGAACCCGCCGGCCGCGAGCATGCATTGGCTCACACAGCACACGATCGTGCACCCGTCCCCGTCCGCTGTTGCGGTCGCTCAGGACCGTCGGTCGGAAAAGTCGTTCCTGATCAACTCTGGCATTCCGGTTGCTCCCTGCACGACGATCGAAACCGACGACGACGTCATCGCTGCCGCCGCGTTCCACTATCCCGCCATTCTGAAGACAGCGCGTCTGGGCTACGACGGCAAGGGACAGCTGAGCGTGGCGGGTCACGGTCAACTGGCCGACGCTTGGAGCCAGCTCGATCGCCGACCAAGTGTGTTGGAGCAGCGGCTCTCTCTCGACGGCGAAGTGTCGGTCGTGCTCGCCCGCGATGAGCGTGGGCAGATCGCCACGTTCCCCACTGCGCACAACTCACACGTGAACGGGATCCTCGATTGCACCGTCGTTCCGTACAGCACGCCGGGCGCAACCGACCTCGGCGCCGAGGTCGCTGCGGCCCTCGACTACGTCGGGGTGTTGGCGGTGGAGATGTTCATCGTGGGAGGCCAGTTGCTGGTCAACGAACTGGCGCCGCGTCCGCACAACAGCGGCCATTGGACGCTGGATGCGGCGCGTACCAGTCAGTTCGAGCAGCAGGTCCGCGCTGTCTGCGGTGTTGGCCTTGGCGATCCGTCGATCTGCGCCCCCGCGGTGGCGATGGTCAACCTGCTCGGTGACCTGTGGGCAAACGGCGAGCCGGATTGGTCCGCAGCACTCGCCGATCCGGACGCCTCGCTGCATCTCTACGGCAAAACGTCGGCGAGGCCCGGGCGCAAGATGGGTCACCTGACGGTGACGGCCGAAACCCCCGACGAGGCCGAGGTTCGTGCCAAAGCAATTCGAGCAGGGCTCACCGCTCGGTAGTCTGCGCGGGACATGACTGCCGGAATCATCACCGACTTCAGCAACTGGCTCGATCGGATCTCCAGCCACTGGTGGTTCCTGCTCATCATCTTGATCGTTGCCTACCTCGATTCGGTCATCCCCGTCGTGCCCAGTGAGACATGCGTCATCATCGGCGGTGTCGCCGCCAGCCAGGGCACTCAGAACATCTACGCCGTCATTGCGGCAGGAGCGGTGGGCGCCTTCCTGGGCGACAACTCGGCCTACCTCATCGGACTGCGGGCCAGCGAATGGTTCCGCCGCCGGGCCGAGCGAAAACCGAAGTTCGCCACGAAGCTGGCGTGGGCGCAGACTCAGATCCATTACCGCGGCGGTCTGCTGTTGATCACGGCGCGGTTCATCCCCGGTGGTCGCACCGCGCTGACTCTGTCGAGCGGGATCACCCGCCAGAAACGGGCTTGGTTCATCCGTTGGGTCGCGCTGGCGACGACCATCTGGGCGACCTACGCCGCGTTGCTCGGGCGCATCGGGGGCGAAGCGTTCGAGGAGAGTCACACCAAGGCATTCATCCTCGCGTTCGGCATGGCGATCGGTACGAACATCGCAATCGAGATCGTTCGTCACGTCAGGAAGAAGCGTCGCAAGGCCGCGGCAACCGCTGCAGCGACCGCGGGCTGAGCCGCGATGCAACGGCACCTCGCGCAACTGAACATCGCGACGTTGCGCCACCCGCTCGACGATCCGCGCACCGCTGACTTCGTCGAGGCACTTCCTGCCGTCAACGGTGCCGGCGAGCAATCGCCGGGCTTCGTGTGGCGGCTGCAGTCCGACGCCGGCGACGCCACCGACATCAGGGTCTTCGACGATCCATTGATGATCGTCAACCTCACGTTGTGGGAGTCGTTGGACGACCTCAAGGCGTTCGCCTTCAAAGGTCTTCATCGTGACTACTTCCGACGACGTGCCGAATGGTTCGTCGAAGGATCCACGAGAACCGCTCTCTGGTGGCTGCCCGCCCCGCAGTTGCCGACCACGGACGACGCCAAGCGAAGGCTCGAGTTCATCGAAGCGTTCGGTCCCTCGCCCTACGCATTTCGGATGGGCCAGAACCATCCCACACTGGTGATGCACCGCGTCGCCCCCGACGACCCTCGGGTCCAGAGCTTGAGGCTGCAGTTGAGCGACCAGGATGATCTGGATGTTGGCGATCAAAGGAGTGTTGTCGTCGGTGAGATCGACGACGTAGCCGAAACGTTCGGCACCTACCGACACGTGGATGAAGCGACGGCCTACATCGACAGCATCCACGTCTCTCGAACGGCTCGGGGCATGCGCCTCGGCGCGGCGATCGTCTCCGAGCTCGAAGCCGCGGCTGCCGCCGATGGATTGCGGCACCTGTGCCTGCACACCGTGCCGGCCCAAGTTGCCCCGTACGAGAAGTTCGGGTTCCGCCAGCGACCCTGCAATCACGACACTGCCGGATCGTCGAGATCCATTTGCATGGAGAAGACGCTCGCGCCCAGCCAGGCCGTTTAGCCTGACTGCGATGCTTGCGGTGATCGTTGTGCGCGACGGGCAGTGGCCCGCGGGCGCCGATGAAACCATCTCCGAGTGCGCCGGCAGAGCTGCACTGGTCGGGTCGGGTACTCGATCCGCGGCGGACGGCCTGCAAGGTGTCGCCCGCGACTTGACGACAATCGAGGTCGGCGAGTTCAAGCCGGGTGCGTGGGCCGTGGCCCTGGCACCGCATCTTGCCGATGAGGAGATCGTGGTCCTGCCTGCCTCACCCGACGGTCGCGACCTGGCTCCACGGTTAGCGGCCCAACTTCGCCGCCCGCTGTATGCGCTAGCGATGAGCGTGTCCCCGTCGAGGGTCGACTTGATCCGACAAGGGGGCACCGAACTGCAATCGATCGAACCACCCGCCGCATTCGTGGCCACGCTGCAACCGGGTGTACGCGGCGCGGACCCGGTGGACACCGGCACGACGGTCCGCGATCTCACCGTGGTTCTCGGTGAGTGCCACGACTCGACCCTCGAGCAGTTGCTCCCACCTGATGCCGCAACGATCGATCTCGCGGAGGCCAGCCGGATTGTTGCCGGCGGTGCCGGTCTCGACGACTCTCGACGTTTCGACCAGCTTGCCGCGCTCGGCGCGGTCTTGGGTGCAAGCGTCGGAGCCACGAGAGTCGTCACCGATCGCGGCTGGGTCGGCCACGAGCGTCAGATCGGCACCACCGGGGTGATAGTCGATCCGCGGTTGTACATCGCCTTCGGGATCAGCGGAGCGGTGCAGCACACCACGGGCCTCGGACGGCCAGACCACATCGTCAGCATCAACACCGATCCCCACTGTCCGATGATGCAACTCGCCGACCTCGCGGTCATCGCCGATGCCAACCTCGTGCTCGACGAACTGCAGGAGAAACTGCTTCAACGCGAGGGTGCTCCCGATGGCTGACACTGACTTCGACGTGGTGATCGTCGGGGCCGGTCCCGCTGGGTCGTGTGCTGCGATCGAAGCCGCTCGCGCGGGTCTGCGCACTCTGCTGCTCGAGCGCGGTCCGTTCGCGGGTAGCAAGAACATGTATGGCGGAGTGGTCTATCCACGGATCCTCGACGGCCTGATCCCGGAGTGGTGGAAGGAGGCTCCGATACAGCGGTGGGTCACCCGCCGGTCGACGATGATCCTGACGGATACCCAGTCATTGTCAGTCGACTTCCGCAACGACGCTTGGGCCGCGCCGCCCTACAACGGCGCAACCGCCTATCGTCCCGACTTCGACCGGTGGCTGGCGGACCACGCTGTCGCGGCCGGGGCAACCCTGCTGTGCGACACGACGGTCACCGGGCTGCTCCGCGATACATCGCGGCGATCGGGAGGACGCGTTACCGGGGTGCGCACCGACCGGCCGGATGGCGATGTCACCGCATCGGTCGTGATCGCCTGTGATGGTGTCAACAGCTTCCTCGCCAAAGAGGCCGGCCTCTACGGAACGCCGAACGCCAAAAACTTCACCCTTGGCGTGAAGGAAACACTTTCGCTCCCGAAGCAGGTGATCAACGAGCGCTTTGGCGTCCGCGATCGCGAAGGCGTCGACATCGAGATCATCGGCTGCACCGGCGGGGTCAACGGCGGCGGCTTCGTCTACACAAACCTCGAGACCATCGCCGTCGGCGTGGTGTTGAAGCTGACCAAGCTTGCCGCCCAGAAGGCCCGCCCCGAAGAGATCATCGCCGCGATGAAACGTCACTCAGCGATCGCGCCGCTCGTGGAGGGCGGCGAGCTGCACGAATACTCGGCACACCTCATTCCCGAAGCCGGTCTGTCGATGATGCCGGAGATGACGGGCAACGGTTTGTTGATCGCCGGTGATGCTGCGGCGCTCTGCCTCGCCGCCGGCATCTGGCTGGAGGGCGTCAACTTCGCCATGGCCAGCGGCATGTATGCCGGTCAGACCGCTGCCGAGGCAATCGCCGACGGCGACGTCAGCCAGCGCGGCCTGGGCGGGTACGCACGCAGGCTCAGCGACACGTTCGTGCTGCGTGACCATCGCAAGCTGCGTCGCGCGCCGCAACTCGTTCTCAGTGACCGGGTGCAGCATCTCTATCCGTCGATGGTCACGGGGATCGCTGAGCGGATGTTCCGCGTCGACAATCCGCTGGCCAAGCCAGGGCTGCGCCGGATCGTCCACGAAGAGCGCAAGCGCGCCGGCGTACATCTGCGCGGCCTCCTTCGCGATGGCCACGATGCATTCAGGAGCTTCGGATGACCGAGCGCGATCCGGCGTGGCCCGAGACCTCGTTCAGTGACCGCATGGACACTGTCGAATTCAAAGTCGGCGAGAAGCCTCACATCGTGGTGGATGGCAAGGTCTGCGCCGACTGCAGCACGCGGGCCTGCATTGTGGCTTGTCCAGCAGACCTGTTCGTGCCCACCAGTGATGGCGGCATCCTCTTCAACTACGAACAGTGCTTCGAGTGCGGAACCTGCTACCTGGTGTGCAACAACGAGGGCGCCATTACTTGGTCGTACCCGGAGGGCGGGTTCGGCGTCATCTTTCGGACCACCTGATGATCGCCGTGTGCATCAAATGGATCGGTGCGGCCGCAGTCTCGGGAGTTTCGGCCGCCGATGAGGCCGCGATCGAAATGGCCTTGCGCCACGGTGAGGCGACGAAGAGCGCCGTCGCCGCCGTGACGGTCGGTGGATCGGCGGCTGATCGTTGCCTGCGCGACGCGTTGGCCCGCGGAGTGAAGACAGCCATACGAGTTGACGCATCGGAAGAGATGGACAGCTCGGCTGTGGCTACCGCCCTGGGCCCCGTGGTGGCGCACAGCACAGCAGTGTGGTGCGGCGACTATTCGACGGATCGCGGCACGGGCAGCGTTCCCGCATTTCTTGCCGCGTTGCTCGACAGGCAGCAGGCGCTCGGTCTGGTCGGAATCGAGTTCATCGATCCGCTGCGTGTGACCCGCCGGCTCGATGGTGGCCGGCGTGAGGTGCTGCGCGTCACCGGCCCGGCCGTCCTCTCGGTGGAAGGCTCGGTTGCCCGCCTGCGCAGAGCACCGCTGCGCGCAGCACTCAGCGCCCAGACCGCCGAAGTGCTGCCCTACGGGACCACCGTGATGCCCGCTGGCAGCAGGTCGCTATTCGTGGTGCGACCGTATCGTCCTCGGGCCCGGGTGCTCGCTGCGCCGGTCGGGGCGACACCGCTCGATCGACTGCGTGTCCTCACCGACGTCTCCGCCGCGCCGCAACCGGGCGAGACCGTCGAGGCAAGCCCGCCGGAGGCCGCGCGGCGGATCGTCGAGGCTCTAGACGACTGGGGCTACCTCTCTCGCTGAGTGTGCCGCGACATCCGCGACATTCTCTGGGACCTCGGACGGCTCGGAGGCCTGCCGTGGCAACCACCGCAGGGCGATCATCGCGCCGATCAGAACAACGACGGCCGACACCCACGATCCGGCGTGGAAGCCCTCGATGAAAGCCGAGTCGACAGCGGCCTTGACGGCAGCGCCTGCCTGCGGTCCGGCCTGTTCACCGGCGCGACGGGCGACCTCGATGCCGGCACCGACGGAGTCGCGGGCGATCGCCTGGACATTGGTCGGTACCGGCGAGCCGGCCAGCAACTCGCCGAGGCGCGCGGAGTACACCGATGCGAACAGGCTGCCGATGATCGCGACTCCAAGTGTTCCGCCGAGCTCCCGTGCGGTGTCGTTGACCGCCGAGCCGACACCTGCCTTGGCAGGCGGAAGCGCACCCATGATTGCTTCGGTTGCTGGTGCATTGACCAAGCCGAGACCGCCGCCCATGAAGAACATCTGCCCGACGACGATCCAGTACGAAGACGTGGTGGTGTCGCGAGTCGTCCACGCGAACCCCAGCGCCATCGACACCAGCCCGGCGAAGACGATCGCCTTCGTCCCGAATCGTTCGGCCAGCTTGGCGCTGAGCGGCGCGGCCATCCCGGTGAACAGTGCGAATGGCACCGTGCGCACCCCGGCTTCCAAGGTGCCGTAGCCGCGCACGAACTGGAAGTACTGCGTCACCATGAAGATGAACCCGAACAGCGCGAAGAATGCGAACGCGACCGAGACGCTGCCGGCTGTGAAGCGCATGTTGGTGAACACGGCGACGTCGAGCATCGGGTGGTCAATGCGCTTCTCCCAGCGAACGAACGCTGACAACAACGCGGCCGCGAGGCCGAAGGCGATGACGCTCGTGGCCGAAGTCCAGCCATGCTTGGGACCCTCGATCACGGCCCACACCAACACACTGATGCCCGCGATCGACAGCCCGATTCCGAGCGGATCGAAGCGTCGGATCGTCGTGTCGCGTGATGTCGGCACCACTCGCCAGATTGCGATCATCGCGACGACGATCACAGGCACGTTGACCAGGAAGACCGAGCCCCAGAAGAAGTGCTCGAGCAGAAACCCACCCGAGACCGGCCCGAGCGCAACAGCGAGGCCGCTCGTCGCCGCCCAGATCGAGATCGCCACAGCGCGCTGACGGGCGTCGGTGAACACGTTGACCAGCAGGGCCAGTGTTGCGGGAAAGATCAGAGCTGCGCCCACCCCCATCGCCGCCCGCCAGGCGATCAGGTGACCCGGCGTCGACGACATCGCTGCAAGGATCGACGTGGCACCGAAGGCAGCCATCCCGATCAGCAGCGTCCCTTTACGACCGAAGCGATCGCCGATGCTGCCGGCGGCCATCAGCAGACCGGCGAACACCAGCACATAAGCATCGACGATCCACTGGAGTTGGCTGGTCGTCGCGCCGAGCTCACGCACGAAAGTCGGCAGCGCGACGTTCACGATCGTGCCGTCGACGACGATGATGAAGACGCTGGCACACAGGACCGCCAGGATCAGCCATGGCGATCGAGTCGATCGCCGGTGGAGGGTTGTTGGGGAGTCGTCCATTGGAGGGATCCTTTCGGAGGTGACATCGTTTAGAACGTTGCTATAACATAGTTATCACACGGTGATCACGAAGTCATCCCCCAATACCTCTGCCACGACATGACATCCGCCACAGCCGACCACCACTATCCTGCGCCCATGGTGCAGCTCGACTCCGTGGGATCCGACCTGCTCAAAGCCGCCAGCGACCTGCTGGCCAGCG
>JANMRB010000197.1:0-3149 GCA_031370825.1 Ilumatobacteraceae bacterium | reverse complement strand
CAGAACTTGGTACTCGTCGCCTCGCAGGCGTCGAGCAGCCGCGCCTCTGCCGGCTGTTGCACCACGTTCGCCGCTGACCATGTCGATCACGACGAGGTACTTGCCGCCGAGCGCCGCGATGCGACTGCAGGTTCGTTCGGTGACCTCGGCGATCTCGTCGTGGCGGCCGCGGTCATGCATCGGTTCGAAGATGTACGAGCCCGCCACACCCAATCCGCGAGCGTCCAGCTCGGCGCGCACGCGGCCGTCGTCGGCAGGCAGGTATCCCATCGGCCCGAGCTCGCACAAGGTGTAGCCGGCCTGGCTGATCTCGTCGAAGACCTCTTCCCACGGCGGGGCGCCCGGCTTGTCGGGCAGGTCGACTCCCCACGACACCGGACCATTCGCAACCTCGATGCCCATCCTCAGCCTCTCTCCTGTGATCTGGACGCAGAATAGCTATGGCTCTTGGAGAACTACCTGTCACACACCTAGCCGCTGATGCTTCGATTCGGCCTCGTACACACCGCGCGCCACGAGAACTTCTTCGCGCTCGCTGACTTCCGGCACGCCGACCTCCCACCAGCACCCTCCGCCGGTCCACTGGTCGTGGGCGACATCGATGACGATTGCGTAGCTGCGATCGGCCACCTTTGCTCTGGCGAAGGCACCGGCCAGGTCGTCGAGATGCTCGACGTGCTCGGCGATCGCACCCAGCGACTCGGCGTGCTTGGCAAAGTCGACGCGGCGCGGATCGGTGTGGCGGGCAGTGTTCAACAGGTTGTTGAACGACACGCCGCCTTGGTTGACCTGCAAGTTGTTGATCGATGCGAAGCCGCCGTTGTCGCAGATGATGAAGATCACCTTGTGTCCGGTGAACACGCTCGAATAGATGTCGGTGTTCATCATGAGGTACGAGCCGTCGCCGACGAACGCGATGACATCCGTGTCGGGTCGTGCCATCTTGGCTCCCAGTCCACCGGCGATCTCGTAACCCATCGTCGACATCCCGAACTCGGTGTCGAAGCTACCGACGCTCTTCGAACGCCACCCGGAAACCAGTTCGCCCGGCAGACCACCAGCGGCCGACACGATGTAGTCGTCATCGTCGCAGGCCTCGTTGATGACCTGGATCACCTGGCCGTACGAGGGCACTGCTGACGATGGCCGTTCCTTGATGGTGTCGAGGTACGCGTGCCATTCCCTGATCTGCGTCTGCGCGAAGCCCAACCACTCCGCCGGCGCGACGTACTGATCCAGAGCACTCCCGAGCTCTTCGATGGCAATCAACGCGTCGCCGATGACTGGTGTGGCGTGCTGCTTGACGGCATCCCAACGAGCTGTGTTGATCGAGATGAATCGCAGCGCAGGGTTCTTGAACAGAGCCCAGGACCCCGTCGTGAAATCCTGCAGCCGGGTGCCGATTGCCAGCACGACATCGGCGTCCTCGGCGACCGCGTTGGCGGCGGCCGACCCGATGACACCGACCGCTCCGGCGTAGTTCGGATGGTCGTGCACGAAGGCTGCCTTGCCGGCGAGAGTCTCGACGACGGGAATGCCGTGCCGTTCGGCAAAGGCGGTAAGGGCCTCGACCGCGCCCGAGTAATGCACACCGCCGCCGGAGACGATCAAGGGCTTCTTGGCGGCCTGTAGAAGGGTCGCCGCGCCCGCGATGTCGCGGTAGTCGGGTCCGGGTCGTCGGATGTAGTGGACCCGTGGCTCGAAGAACGCCGCCGGGTAGTCGTACGCGTCAGCCTGCACATCTTGTGGCAGCGCGAAGAAGGCCGGCCCGCAATCGGCGGGATCCAGCATCACTGCGAGCGCCTGGGGGAGCGACCGGATGATCTGTCCGGGCCTGGTGATGCGATCCCAGTAGCGAGTGACGGGTTTGAAGGTGTCGGCCGCGGTGACCGTCGGGTCGTTGAACTGTTCGATCTGCTGCAGCACCGGGTCGACGATGCGGTGCTGGAACGTGTCGCCGCTGAACAATAGCAGCGGCAACCGGTTGGCGTGGGCTACGGCCGCGGCCGTGACCATGTTGGTGCAGCCGGGACCGATCGATGAGGTGGCGATCATGATCTGTCGGCGCCGTTTTGCCTTGGCAAACGCCACGGCGGTCAGCGCCATCGCCTGCTCGTTGTGGCCATGCCATGTCGGCAGTTGATCTTGGACCTGCTGGAGGGCCTCGCCGAGACAGGTCACGTTCCCGTGGCCGAAGATCGCCGAAACTCCGGCGAACAAGGGCACCTCGGTGCCGTCGATGACGGTGCGTTGATTGACCAGCCATCTCACGATTGCTTGAGCGGTGGTCAGGCGAACGGTTTCCACAAGGCACCTCCGAAGGGCACAGAACATCGAAACGGCAGAGCGAGCCGACCATAGCGGTAGGTTCCTGCTATCGACGTCTCGACACAACTCGTCAAGTCAGAGGTTGGCTGCACGCTGACGTACCAGGTCGACCCGCACGTCGTGCTGGCTTTGCAGGTGGCTGTGGCGTCAACGGCGGGCTCATTCGAGGTCGAGCAGTTGACTGTGCAGCTCGACGGTCAACCTGTCTCCGTCGAGGAGGTCGGGCTGGAGCATGGCGGGCGCGCCCACATCGTCTCGTGTGGTGCCGGGCTGCTTACGGTCGATTACCACGCGATCGTGCAACGCAATCCTGTCGAGCCGGGCGTCCCGTCGCTCGCCGATCGGCTCGTCGCGGTGCGACCGAGTCGGTACTGCCCATCCGATCTGCTCGAGGCGTTTGCCGACGCCGAGTGGAGCATGCCGCCGGACCCCGCCGACCGGGGTCGGATGATCGGCAACTGGGTCTACGGCCGGTTGAGCTATGAGCCCGGCAGCAGCGGACCGGTGGACACCGCTGTCGACACGCTGCTGGCCGGCCGGGGTGTGTGCCGCGACTTCGCCCATCTCACCATCGCGCTGTGCCGTGCCGCGGGTGTGCCGGCACGTCTCACGTCGGTGTACGCACCGGGTGTCTTTCCCATGGACTTCCATGCCGTAGTCGAAGTCGCGACAGGCGATCACTGGGAGCTGGTCGATGCCACGAGACTGGCCCCGCGCCAATCACTGTTGCGGATCGCCACTGGTCGAGATGCGGGTGACACGGCGTTCTCGACAACCCTCGACGGATCGGCCGAGTTGCTCACCGCCAACGTGCTGGCGAT
>JANMRB010000027.1:0-30940 GCA_031370825.1 Ilumatobacteraceae bacterium | reverse complement strand
AGTGCGCCGGCCAACGAGATGTAGTTGATGTCGTGCCCGGACGCGTCGGCATACATGCCCGATTGCCCCCAACCGGTCATCCGTCCGAAAACCAATCTGGGGTTCCGCGCGAGGCAGACATCGGGACCGAGCCCAAGACGTTCCATGACATGCGGTCGGAAACCCTCGATCAAGCCGTCCGCTGATTCCACCAACTCCAGCAATGCAGCGACGGCGTCGGGATGCTTCAGGTCGAAGGCGATGTTGCGTCGCCCGCGCAGCAGCACGTCGTAGTGCGGCGTCTCTGGAGCCGGGCCCCTGACCGCATCGGCGCGCTCGACACGGACAACCTCGGCCCCCATGTCGGCCAACATCATCGCCGCGAACGGGCCGGGGCCGATACCGGCCAACTCGATGATGCGGTATCCGGAGAGAGGACCTGGCATGCCCCACTCATTAGCACGATGTGCCGATCTCGGTCACTGCCCGGCGCTCGGCTATTTTCGCACCATGACGTTGTTCGGTGTCCATGTCGGCTTGCAGCACACGACTCCCGATGAGCTCCGCATGGTCTGGAGCCGGGTCGAAGATCTCGGCTTCGGATGGATCTCTGTCTGGGATCACTTCTATGGAGCCACAGGCAGACCCGACGACGCCGCGTGCTTGGAGGCTGTCAGCATGCATGCGGCGCTGGCCTGCACGACTTCGAAGGTGCGGTGCGGATCGTTGGTCTACTCCATCGGCTACCGGCACCCCGCTGTCCTGGCCAAGGCCATCACCGCGATCGATCTGCTGTCGGGTGGGCGCGCCGAGATGGGCATCGGTGCGGGCTGGGCAAAGGTCGAATACGACGCCTACGGGATCGACTTCCCCGGCGCCAAGATCCGGCTCGACCAGCTCGAGGAAGGCGTGCAGTGCCTTCGCGCTCTGCTGCACGATGACGTCAGCGACTTCGCCGGAAAGTACTTCACGTTGGTCAACGCCCGTAACGAGCCGCGGCCGGTGCAGAAGAAGCTGCCGATCTGGATCGGAGGTGGAGGCGAGAAGCGAACGCTGAAGATCGCTGCACATCACGCTGATGGCTGGAATGTGCCCTTCATCGGTCCGGACGTGTTCGCCCACAAGCGCTCGGTGTTGCATGCCTTCTGTGACTCGGTCGGCCGCGATCCCGACGCGATTCGTTGCGCAGTCAACCTCGGTATTGCGTCCGACGAGGACAACCTCCGTCACCAGTTCGGCGCCATTGCCGACTTCGTGCGGCCGGGGGTGTTGACCGGTAGTGACGACGAGATCCTCGACCGCATCGGACAGTACGTCGAAGCTGGCGCAGACCAGATCAACGTCTCGCTTCGTGCACCGTTCGATATCGATCTCCTCGAGCGGTTCAGTGCAGCATTGAAGCTTGCATGAGGATTCACGTCCGGGCTCCGGGTCGGGTCAACCTGATCGGCGATCACACGGACTACACGGGCGGCATGGTCCTGCCGATGACGATCGACCGCTGGACGGAGATTCGCGGTGTCCCGGCTGAGACGATCGAATTGCACTCCGACGACGATCCACAACCAGCGGTGCTCGACCTCTTGATCGCCGATCCACACGACGTGCAGCCGGTTTGGGCCAAGTACGTCGCCGGCGTCGTGGCGGAGATGCAGCCGTGTGTCGGCATCAACGGCACGATCGTCACCGACATCCCGATCGGCGCCGGGTTGTCGAGCAGCGCAGCGCTCGAACTAGCGGTGGCGCTGGCACTGGACTTCGAAGGCGACGCTCTGAGCCTTGCCCAACTCTGCCGACGCGCTGAGATCAGGGCGTCGGGTGTTCCGTGCGGAATCATGGATCAGCTGGTCATCGCCGCGGGAGTTGCGAGTCACGCGTTGTTGATCGACTGCGGCGACGTGACGATCCATCCCGTCAGGATTCCGGATGACGTCGAAGTTGTAGTGCGGTTCGTCGCCCAACGCGCCCTGGTCAACAGCGCGTACGCCAGGCGCGTCGCGGAATGCGCGGCCGCCGAGGGCGTCATCGGTCCGTTGCGCACCGCACTGTTGTCCGATGCCACGTCGATCTCCGATCCGGTCGTGCGCGGCCGCGCTCAGCACGTGATCAGCGAGAACCAACGCGTTCGCGACTTCGCCGATGCGCTCCAGGCGGCGGATCTCCAGGCGGCCGGATCGCTGATGGTGGCCAGCCACGAGAGCCTGCGCGACCTCTACCAGACGTCGACACCCGTCATGGATTCCGCAGTCGAGGATCTGAATGGCCAGCGCGGCGTCTACGGTGCACGGATGACGGGGGGTGGCTTCGGCGGCAGCCTGGTGGCGCTCGCTGAGCCAGGTGCCATCGTCGGTGGGTGGGTTGTGCGGGCAGTCGATGGTGCCCATCATGTCGAGTAGCTCGGCGGGGCAAGATCGATGACCGCGGCACGGGTGCTCGCCACTGGCCTGCACTTCGGCGAAGGACCTCGCTGGCACGACGACGCGCTGTGGTTCAGCGACTTCTTCGACCATGCGGTGAAGACGGTCGATCTCGACGGACGCCTGCAGGTCAAGGTCAGCATTGCAGACAGGCCCGGCGGTCTCGGCTGGCTGCCCGACGGACGACTGCTGATCGTGTCGATGACCGAGCGCGCGTTGTTGCGTGTCGACGGCCACCAAATCGTGGTGCACGCCGACCTGTCGAAGATCGCCACGTTCCACTGCAACGACATGGTGGTCGATGCAGTCGGCAGGGCATACGTCGGCAACTTCGGTTTCGACCTCGACACCGCAGAGATCAACGGGACACTCGATCAGGTCCTGGCGGATCACGCCGGCGCGACGCTGGCGCGGGTCGACCCGGACGGCACGGTTCATGCCGCTGCCGACGGCCTGATGTTCCCCAACGGAACGGTCATCACACCCGACGGGCGAACGATGATCATCGCGGAGAGCTTCGGCCGGCGCCTCACTGCGTTCGACATCGCCAACGACGGCTCGCTGTCGAATCGCCGAGTATGGGCCGAGCTTGGTGGTCGGGTACCCGACGGGATCTGCCTCGATGCCGACGGCGCAGTCTGGGTTGCGAACCCAGTAACGCCGGAATGCCTCCGGGTCGCGGAGGGCGGAGAGATCCTCGACGTCATCGAAACCGACAATCGTTGCTTTGCGTGCATGTTGGGCGGTCCTGACCGACGATCGCTGTTCATGCTGACGTCGAAGTACTCGCTGGCGATCGAGGCGTCGGTCCACCGCACGGGCAACGTCTTGGTCGCCGAGGTCGCCTGCCCCGGCGCAGGTCTCCCGTAGTTGGGTCTACTGGCTCAACAACCTGCTCTTTTGGATGTCGAACTCCTCCTGGGTCAGCGTGCCCCGTTGCAGCATGCCTTCCAAGCGTTGCAGCTGCTCGGTGATGTCTCCTGCGGGGGCAGGAGCAGCGTTGGCCGCGTAGCCTGCCCGCCTCTGGAAGTGACCCTCCATCTGGGCGTGAATCAGGTTCTGGACCTGGGCCGGGCGTCGGATGTCGGTGAACCGCTGCTGGCCGTCTTCGCCGCCTGATTCGATCAACAGATCGCCCGCTCCCAGCACCCGTTCGAACACTGTCTGGTGGAAGTTGACGTTGTTGACGCGTTCGAGGGGGATCTCGATACCGCTCTTGCCGATGACGCCCTGTCGAAAGATCAGCCGGTTGGATGTGATCACGAAGTTCGTGGTCAGCCACTTCATGTACCGAATGACGAGCCAGATCGCGGTCACCACGAGCAGGATCAGTGCCAGGGTACCGAGCACCCGTCGCGGGGTGGTGCCCGTGTCGGTCTTGGCCAGCACGATGATCCCCAGCACGATGCTGAACAGCAGCGACCAGGCAGGCTCGGCGAAGTACCACCAGTGAGGGTGCATGTCGAGCGCGATGGTCTCGTTGGCGTTCAGGTTCTTCTTCGGGAACGGCATGGGCGCGACTGTAGTGAATGCGCGTCGAGGCGCAGCGACAGAGCCTCGCCGACCGGCCGTATCGTGTCGGCCATGACCGTCGACCGTCTGCTGGTGGGCCTCGACGCCGACCAGCGGCGGGCCGTGGAGAGCGACGCCGCCCCGCTGGCAATCGTCGCGGCGGCGGGTTCGGGCAAGACGATGGTCTTGACGCGTCGCATCGCCCACCGCATCGAAAGCGGCCGGGCGGAGCCGCGTCACATCGTTGCGTTGACGTTCACCCGCGATGCAGCCGGCGAGTTGAGGCGCCGGCTACGCCGTCTCGATGTGAACGAATCGATCGAGGCAGGCACGTTCCACAGCGTGGCCATGCGCTTGTTGCGCGACCGGGCACTGACGCGCGACGAGTCGATGCCGTCGCTGGCTCCTGACCGGCAGCGCCTCGTACGGGAATGCCTGAAAGAACTCCGGCTCGAGCTCGATCCGTATCCGGCCATGACCGACATCGACTGGGCACGGGCGCGCCGGATCGAGCCCGGTGACTATGAGCGTCAATCGCGCGCGGCGCGCCGACGTGGGGCAGTGCCGCCCTCGCGATTCGCCGACCTTGCCGCTGCGTATGAACGCCTCAAACGGCGGCGCGGGGTCGTCGACTTCGATGACCTGCTGGACCTCAATCTGCGGGCAGTCGAAAGCGACGTGGCCTTTCGGGAACTGGTGCATTGGCGTTTCCGCCACTTCTTCGTCGACGAGGCGCAGGACCTCAACCCTCTGCAACATGCGTTGCTCGAGGCGTGGCGCAGAGGCCGTCCCGACATCTGTCTGGTGGGTGATCCGCGCCAGGCGATCTACGGCTGGAACGGGTCGGACCACACGACGATGACTGAGGTGGAACGGTTCTACCCTGGTGTAACGGTCATCTCGTTGGCGACGAACTACCGCTGCTCCCCGCAGGTCGTCAGCGCGGGCGCTGCCGCACTCCGCGCCAGCGGCCAACGCGACGACACCGCAAGCAACAGGGCAGACGGTGCGCCCTTGCGGATCGAGACGTATCCCACCGCCGAAGCAGAGGCGACCGCGATCGCCACCTTTGTGCGCGCCAGGCTCCACGAGCACAATCCGGCGGGCATCGCTGTGCTCGCTCGGACCAATGATCAACTCCTGCCGATCGAGGAGGCGTTGACGTCCGACGGAATCGTCTCTCAACGTGCCGTTGGTCGGTCGCCGTTGGAGATGGCGCTCGGCGATGCCTACCGCACGACCAGTCGCGAGGCATTGGCACTCTGGGCCGATGAACAGTTCACTCATCACGATCCGATCCGGCGCCACGTCGCCGAGGAGGTCGATCGATTCCTCATCTCGCAGGAGCCGGGCGGGTTTCGTAGCTGGGTCGATGCCCGCGCACCGTTCGACGATCTCGACACCGAGGCAGACGACGGTGCGGTATCACTGCTGACCTTTCACGGCGCGAAGGGCCGCGAATGGCCGGTCGTGGTGGTTGCCGGCGCAGAGGATGGGTTGATTCCTCACAGCTCCGCGCTGTCCCCGGCGCAGCAGGCGGAAGAGGCTCGTCTTCTGTACGTCGCGATCACCCGAGCCATCGACCACTTGGTGATCACGCGCGCAGAGTCACGTCGCGGATCGCCGACTCGACCGAGCCCGTGGTTGGAAGCCGTGGCATCGACGATCGCCGACGATCGGCCGGTGCCGCCGCCTACCCGGCTGACCCGCGCTGTTCTGCCGGATCCGCTCGCGGAGCTGAAGGCGTGGCGAACCCAGATCGCCCGCGGAGCCAGGGTGTCCGAGCTCACCATCTGCAGCGACATCGTGTTGCGTAGCTTGCTGGAAAACCCGCCGTCGAACATCGACGAGCTTGCCGAACGGCTGGGTCTTACGCCACTGGCGGCAGCCAAGCTGCGACCGCTGCCGGCCGCGGTCAGTCGAGCTCGATGATCACGGGAGCGTGATCCGAGGGCATCTGCCCCTTGCGCGCATTCCGGTCGATGATGCTCCATTTGCATCGTTCGGCAACCGAGGCGGTTCCCAGAACGAGATCGATTCGCAGGCCGCGACCCTGGTGAAAATCCCCTGCTCGATAATCCCACCAGCTGTACAACTTGGCCTCGGAGTGGTGCTGACGAAACAGGTCGACCATCCCCCAGTCCTGCAATTCTGCGAGGAGCGCACGTTCTGGCGGGCTGGTATGCGTGGCCCCGACGAACTTGGCGGGGTCGTACACGTCGATGTCGGCCGGCGCGATGTTGAAATCGCCGGCAACGATCACATCGTCCTTCGGAGAGCTCAGCGCCTCGACATGGTCTCGCAGCTGAGCAAGCCAGCGCAGCTTGTACTGGTAGTGGTCGTCGTCCAGCGAGCGGCCGTTCGGGACGTACGCACTGGAGATACGAATACCTCCGCACACGGCTGTGACGATGCGTGCCTCGGGATCGGGCTCGCCGTTGGCAAAGTTCATCGCAACCTCGTCCAGGCCGACCTTCGACAGGATTGCGACACCGTTCCACTGACCTTGGCCGTGATGCGCCGTCTCATAGCCCATGCCCATGAACGTCAGCGCTGGAAAGGCCTCGTCGCTGAGCTTGGTCTCCTGCATGCACAGCACGTCGGGCTGCATGTCGGCCAGCCATTCCTCGACGCGTCCGAGGCGTGCCTTCAACGAGTTGACGTTCCAGGTGGCAATGCGCACAGCAGCGACCGTAGCGAACTAGGCGGACTTGGCGCGGCGTCGAGTCGGTTTGGCGGGCACGTCCGCAGGAGCGGGCGGCGTCTCCATCGCTGCGGCCTTCTTTGCCGCGGCGGTTGTTACCGCGGTCTTCTTCGCTGCACGCTTCTTCGCCGGCACCACGACGGGCTCCGTCACCGCCAACTTTTCTGCCGCGAGCTTTCTGGCTCGCGGCTTGGGTAGCGCGGGAGCGGCGGCGAGAGCAGCGGCCTTCTTAGCTGCGCGCTTCTTGGGCACGGCTACGGGCTGCGTCGATTCCGCCAGAGACAGAGCCTCGAGTTGAGCAGGCTCGTGGACGACCGGTTGAGCGGCAGACGCCTTTCTCGAGCGGCGCTTCGGCGTGGCCTCGACAGGAGCGTCGGTGGGCGGCAGCTTGACGGTGGTCATCGTCGGCATCGCGAGGTCGATGCTGCGTCGAGCGGGCGCAAAGCTCTCGACGACGAGGGTGATCGATTCGCCGATCTTCATGAACTCACGCGCACTTCGAGGTGGTGGATCCGACATCAGGCTCAGCGGGACGTACCCCTTGACATCACCGATGCGGACGTATGCGCCGTGCGACGAATAGTTCTCGACGATCGCGTTGACGCTGCTGCCGGGCTTGTGGTGCTCGACGAATGTGAGGAACGCCAGCAGATCGTTGGTGCCTGTGCTCCGTGGAGTGGGTTCGGCGCGTGAATCGTGGGTCTTGGACTGCTCGTGCGGCTTCGCGGCTTCACTCGCTCGGTGTGTGGCACCGGCAGCCGCCTCTTGCTTCGCCGAGTCGCGGGCCCGCGCCGGCTTTTGCAACGTTGCCCCCGGCGGCGGCGAAGCAGGAACCGGCATCGGTTGACTGGCTTCGGCGCTCGCTTTGACCTTCGTCCCCCGCCCGCGCTTGGCTTCGTTGACGGCTTTGCGACTGGTGGGCCCGCGTACGGGTAGGCGATTGACGAACACCCAGCCGATGTGCGGAACGGGCTTGCCGCCCACCAACCGACCCTCGTCGAACAGCCAGGTGTGAGTGCCGTGGAACTCTTGGTAGCTGTCGTTGGACAGTATCGTCGCGTTCACCTTGTTGGCGATGCTCAACACGAATGCATCCCCGCGCCCGATTGCGCCCGCGGGTGGCGCGACGATCTCGTTGTTGCTGACCGCGGCGTCGAAGTCGGCAGCCTCTTTCGAGTCGATCCGGTGACCGAAGGTCGCGTCGACGACCACCGTGATCAAGGCGTCGGGGTTCTCCGACATGTATGCCAACACCGCCTCGTTGAGTTGTTTGAGGCTGGGGGTGGCTCGACCCTCTGTAGCGAGATTCGAACCGTCGACGACGACGTGACGTGGCATAACTCCGTCAGTCAATCACGCCGAAAGGTTGCTGCCTACGATGCTGGCCGTGAAGAAGGCGGTGCTGTGGGACTTCGGTGGGGTCATCGTGTCCAGCCCGTTCGAGGCATTTCGCCGCTTCGAGAGCGAACACGGTCTGCCGATCGACTTCATCCGTGGCGTCAACGCGACCAATCCGCATTCCAACGCGTGGGCACTGATGGAACGCAGCGAGATCACCACAGATCAGTTCGACGACCTCTTCGGGAGGGAAGCTGAGGCGCTCGGCCATCACGTGCGAGGTGCCGATGTCCTGTCTCTGATTCACGGCGATGTACGTCCCGAGATGGTCGGGATGCTCGACCGCGTCAAGGAGGCCGGCCTTCTCGTCGCGTGTCTGACGAACAACATCGTCGACTCGACCAACACCGGCGGAGATGCGCGCTCGGTGCAGATCGCCGACATCATGAGCCGGTTCGATGTCATCGTCGAGAGCAGCAAGGTCGGCGTCCGCAAACCGGAAACGCGGTTCTACGAGATTGCCTGCGACTTGCTGGGAGTTGAGCCCGAGGAGTGTGTCTTTCTCGACGACCTCGGCATCAACCTCAAACCGGCTGCGGCGATGGGAATGACGACGATAAAGGTGACGAGCGCGGCGCAGGCCATCGCCGATCTCAACGCTGCCCTGGGCCTGGCCTAGGCAGTGCAGCCATGACGATCGGTTGTGTCTGTGCAACGATCGGGCGATGAACTCACGAGCTGAGGCCGCGATGTCGCTCGAAAGCGGTGGTGATCGAGCATGGCTACCTGCGTCATCACAACAGCGGGAAGCGGCTATTCGTGAGACCATCGCAGAACTGAGTGGCGCGGCGACTGCCGAGCTCGTCGAAACATTGATCGAACGGAACCGCGAGATCCACGAGGTTGAGTGCATCAACCTCAACCCCGCCACCAACGTCATGAACCCTCGGGCCGAGGCCGCGCTCTCCGCAGGCCTCGGTTCGAGGCCGTCTCTCGGCTACGCCGGCGCCAAGTACGAGATGGGGCTGGAGGCGATCGAGGAGATCGAGGTGATCGCTGCGGACCTCGCGTGTCGCGTGTTCGGCGCACGGTACGCGGAGATCCGCGTCGGTTCGGGCGCACTGGCGAATCTCTACTCGTTCATGGCGACGTGCCAACCCGGCGATGCCATCATCGTTCCGCCCGCAACGATCGGTGGGCACATCACCCATCGACCCGGTGGCGCCGCAGGTTTGTACGGCCTCGACATCCACGAATGCCCGATCGACGCTCGCCGCTTCACGATCGACCTCGACGGCCTCGCCGAACTGGCCGAACGCCTACACCCGAAGCTGATCACCATGGGTGCAAGCCTCAACCTGCTCCCCCATCCGGTCGAAGAGGTGCGGGCGATCGCCGACACTGTGGGCGCTGCGGTGTTGTTCGACGCCGCCCATGCGTGCGGCATGTTCGCCGGCAGGGTGTGGCCGAACCCTCTTGATCTCGGCGCGGACCTGATGACGATGAGCACCTACAAGAGCCTCGGTGGGCCAGCGGGAGGGTTGCTGTTGACCAATCGCGCGGATCTCGCGGAGCGCATCGATGCGATCGCATATCCCGGGCTGACCGCCAACTTCGATGCGGGCAAGTCAGCATCGCTGGCGATAACACTCCTCGACTGGCTGGAGGGCGGGCACGAGTACGCGACTGAGATGACATCGACTGCCGCGGCGCTGGCCGAGTCGCTTGCGGCGGCGGGTATGCCGGTGTTTTCGACCGAACAGGGCTACACCACATCGCACCAGTTCGCCGTCGACGCGGCCGAGTGGGGTGGCGGACACCAGGCCGCGCTCAAGCTGCGCGAGGCCAACATCTTGTCATGCGCAATCGGGCTGCCGGGTGGAGACGAGTGGTCGGGTCTACGTTTCGGCACACCTGAGATCGTGCGCTGGGGCATGACGGCACGGGACATGCCCGAGCTCGCCGCCCTGATCGTCGAGGGCGTGCGCGGCGACTCCCGAGCCGTTGCGCCGAAGACCACCGCGTTTCGCTCCCGTTTCACGACCCTTCATCACATCCACCCGTAATTCGAGTGTTTCCGGCCCACGCAGCGCCATCCGAGTGCTTGCCTCCCCCACCCGGGGTGGCGGGAGACACTCCGATGCGCGAACCGAGGCCGGGCTATCGTGCTGAGCCGGGGGGTAGTCATGGCCGTGACGTTTGGGCTGTTCTCGTTACCGGAGGACGCGTACGACACATCTAGCGGCGCGACGTTCCTCGACGGGTATGCGCGATCAATCGACTTGCTGGGGCCCGAGTTCACGACGCTGTGGGCCAGCGATCACTTCCAATTCGAGGACGCCCCCGTGTTCGAGTGCTGGACGCGCCTGACCTACTTGGCAGCGCGTTTCGAGAAGTTCAAGGTGGGATCGCTCGTAGTCGGGCAGGGCTATCGCAACCCAGCACTGCTGGCCAAGATGGCGGCCACCCTGCAGTTCCTCACCGGCGGACGCCTGGTTCTCGGCATCGGTGCCGGATGGTACGAGGACGAGTACCGGTCCTACGGATACGCCTATCCGTCGAGAAAGGAACGCGTCGAACAGCTTGACGAAGTGCTCACGATCTTGCACCTGATGTGGGAGGGTGGGCCCGCAACCTTCCATGGCAAGCACTATTCGATCAGCGATGCGTATTGTCGACCGGCGCCTTCAACGCCCATCCCGATCACGATCGGCAGCGCTGGCAAGCGAGTCGTCGGACTCGCTGCGGCTCGAGCCGACGGATGGAACGCCGACGCGAACCTCGACGTTTTCAACTCGCCTCATGCTCACCTTGTCGCCCGGTTGGAAGAGCTCGGTCGGCCTGCAGACGAAGTGAGCATCAGCGTCACCGCTCAGGTGAACTTCCCCGAAGATCTGGACACCTTTGTGGGGATTGAGCCCACTCACTTCCCGGAATACGACTTCGACCAGGTCATCCACGGGCCGACACCACAAGACGCCATCGCCAGCCTTCGCCCGTTTGTCGAGGCGGGTGTCACGCACTTTCAAATCGCACCGCAAGACCTACGCACGTTGCGGCTGTTCGCCACCGAGGTCGCACCGGTGCTCGCCGGCGAACGCAAGCTCGATGCGGGCCATCCGCCGACCTAGCTGCTTGTTGGGTCACCGCCCGCGCGTCGACCCTCCCGGAGGAGAGGTTGGTGAGTTGTGGCGGTTGAAATCGTGGGTCGAGGGCCGCGAGGTGTTTCTGGACGGGGTGCAGCCGGCGACAGCGTTTGGAGTGTGCGGACCGCATACGGGTCCTTCGGCGCCAAACGCTCCATTGCGTGCTTAGCCCGGGGCTCGAGATCAGAAGCCTTGGAAGGTTTCGTCCATCAGATCGGCCAGCTCTTGGTCGTGGATTGCCTTGGTTCCGGTTGCCGGGCTACCGCTCTCGACACGGGAGACGTGGTGCAGGTCGTAGCCACGCTCCTTGACGCGCCACGTGCGCGCCTCGACGAAGTTCCATGGCCCCATGTTCTCTGGTTCCTCTTGGAGCCAGACGATGTCTCGGCAGTTGCTGTAGCGGGCAAGCACCTCCAGCAGGTGCTCCGCGGGGAAGGGATAGAGCTGTTCGATGCGGACGACCGCAACCGGCGCCGAACGACGGTCACGCTCTGCCATGGCATCCCAGGCAACTTTGCCGCTGCAGAAGACCAACCGCTGAATGGAATCGGAATCGGTGACACTCGGATCGTCGAGCACTTCCTCGAACGAACCGGTTGTCAGGTCCTCGATCGGAGATCTGCTCTCCTTCATTCGCAGGGGGGCTTTCGGCGTGAAGAGCACCAGCGGCTTGCGCACGTCGCGACGCACCTGGCGGCGCAGCAGGTGGAAGTACTGCGCTGCCGTCGTGGCATTGCAGACCTGGATGTTGTCTTCAGCGGCCGACTGCAGAAATCGCTCGATGCGCGCCGACGAGTGCTCTGGGCCTTGGCCCTCGAAACCATGCGGCAGCAGCAGGACGAGGCTGTTCATCTGGCCCCATTTGTCTTCCGCCGCCACGATGTACTGGTCGATGATCGTCTGCGCGCCGTTGACGAAGTCGCCGAACTGGGCTTCCCACATCACCAGCGCTTCATGATTGGAATGGGCGTAGCCGTACTCGAATCCGACCGCTGCATATTCACTGAGCAAGCTGTCGTAGACCCAGAACTTGGCCGTCGCGCCCTCGAGGGTGTTGAGGGGCACCCAGTCGTTCTCGTTCTCGTAGTCGATCAAAGCCGCATGACGCTGGCTGAACGTACCCCGCCTGCTGTCCTCGCCGGCCAGGCGCACCGGCGTGCCCTCGAGAACAAGCGAACCTATTGCCAGAGATTCGGCGGTGGCCCACTCGACCTGACTCAGTTCGTGATACGTCTTTGCCCGCGTTTCGAACTGGCGGACGAGCTTCGGGTGGGGCGTGAAGTCGGGTGGATATTCCGTGAGGTGATCAAAGATCATGTCGAGACGGGCCCGATCGACACCGGTCGGCACGTGCGGCAGCACGCCGGCGGGCTTGGGTGGCCTCGGAGCCTTGACCACCTCGGGGGCATGGGCTCGGGTCTGGTCGAGAGCGACCTGCAGCTTGCTCTGGAAGTCGGCCAGAGCACCCTCGGCTTCTTCGACCGTCAATTCGCCGCGCTTCACCAGTGCCTCGACGTACAACTTGCGCACGCTGCGCCGTTCGGCGATCGCCTTGTACATCAGTGGTTGCGTGTAGCTGGGATCGTCGCCCTCGTTGTGACCGTGACGGCGGTAGCAGACCATGTCGATCACGACGTCTTTGTGGAAGGTCTGGCGATACTCGAATGCCAGTTGCGCAACGCGCACGCAGGCCTCGGGATCGTCGCCGTTGACATGGAAGATCGGTGCCTGAACCGTCTTGGCAACATCGCTGCAGTAGACCGAGCTGCGCGCATACTGCGGGCTCGTCGTGAAGCCGATCTGATTGTTGATGATGAGGTGGATGGTGCCACCGACGCGGTAGCCCTTGATGTCGCTCATCGCCAGGCACTCGGCGACGATGCCCTGCCCGGCAAATGCGGCGTCGCCATGCAGCAGGATGGGCAGAGTCGGGAACGAGCCGGGCGGCTCGATCCGATCCTGCATCGCGCGCATCATGCCCAACACGATTGGATCGACGGTCTCGAGGTGGCTCGGGTTGGCGGCCAGCTCGACCCGGATGTCGGCGCCCGAGGGGCTCTCGTACTTGCCTGTTGCGCCGAGGTGGTACTTCACGTCGCCGGACCCCTGCACCGAGATCGGGTCGATGTGGCCTTCGAACTCCTTGAAGATCTGGTCGTAGCTCTTGCCGATCACGTTGCCGAGCACGCTGAGGCGGCCGCGGTGGGCCATGCCGATCGCGGCTGAGTCGAGCCCGGCGTCGGCCGCCATCGACAGGACCTGATCCAGAATCGGGATCGCTGACTCGGAACCTTCCAGGCCGAATCGCTTGGTGCCGACGTACTTGGTCGCCAGGAACTTCTCGAAGGCTTCTGCCGCGTTGAGTCGCTCGACGATGCGCTGCTTGCGCTGCTTGCTGACAGCCGGCTGGACACCTTCGACCTTCGACTGGATCCAGCGTTGCTCGGCGAAGTCCTGGATGTGCATGTACTCGATGCCGATCGTGCGGCAGTACGCATCGCGGAGAACACCGAGCAGGTCGCCAAGCTTCATCTTGTCGAAACCACCGACCCCACCCGTGAGGAACTCCCGATCGAGATCCCAGATCGTCAAGCCGTACGTCGCTGGGTCGAGCTCGATGGGAAGCTCGGGCTCTTTCCACCGCAACGGATCGAGGTCCGCGATGAGGTGGCCACGAACACGGTGGACGCGCACCAGTGTGGCGATCTGCATCTGCTTGTGCAGCATCGCCTCTTCGCTGTCGATGGGGCTGTGGTCGACCCTCCACTTCACGGCCTCGTATGGAACCCCGAGGCTCTTGAACACGTCTTCGTAGAACCCGTGCTCGCCCAGCAGCAGTTCGTGCACCCGCTTCAGGAACATGCCGCTCTCGGCACCCTGAATGATGCGATGGTCGTACGTGCTCGTGAGCGTCACAACCTTGCTGACGCCGAACGAACCGAGAGCACGCTCGTCGGCGCCTTGGAACTCGGCCGGATAATCGATGCTGCCGACCCCGACGATCACGCCTTGACCGGGCATCAGCCTCGGGACGCTCTGAACGGTGCCGATCGTGCCGGGGTTTGTCAGGGTCATGGTCGCACCCTGGAAGTCGCTGACCGCAAGCTTGTTGCTCCTGACCTTGCGGATCAGGTCCTCGTAGGCGGCGAGAAAGCCGGAGAAGTCGAGTGAGTCCGCGTTGCGAAGCACTGGCACGACCAGCGTGCGGGTGCCATCGCCCTTGTCGACGTCGACGGCAAGGCCCATGTTGATCGAAGGGTTGTGGATGATGCGTGGCTTGCCATCGGCGCCCGCTACGTACGCGTTGGTCATGTTCGGCACCGCGTCGGCAATGGCCCGCACGACCGCGAAGCCGATCAGATGAGTGAAGCTGACCTTGCCCTGCCCGCTGCGGCTGCGATAGCCGTTGATCACCTTGCGGTTGACCTCGAGAAGTTTCGCCGGGATGTTGCGGAAGCTGGTCGCCGTGGGAACGGACAGGCTGCGTTCCATGTTGGCAGCAATTGCCGCGCTGGCACCGCGGAGGGGCTCGCCCAGATCCTCCTGGGCCGCCGGCCGCGGAGCGGGCGTCGCGTCCGACTCGTTGGCCGGTTCGTCCTCCGCCGCCGGCTTGCTCGGCGCCGGAGCTGCGACCGCTGGCATGGCGGGTTTGTAGTCCGAGAAGAACTCGCGCCAAGTCTCGCTGACGGAGCCAGGATCGGATCGGAACTGCTCGTACATCTCCTCGACGAGCCACGAGTTCGCGCCAAAGGCCGACCCTGCAGATTCAATCGCTGTCATCGTCATCTGAGCGTACTTGTCGACGTTCAGTTTTGAGGGGTCCCTTCAATCACCGGTTCAATCACCGGCAACGTGACGCTTGCCCCCGACCCGTGCGTTGGTTTTCCGAAGCGGCTACTTATATATTCTGCGCATGAGATTTCGGGCCCTTGCCGCCGTTCCATTCATCGCGATTTCACTGCTCGGGTGCAGCAGTTCCAGCAGCGCCAGCAACACCTCTGCGACCATCCCTGCCAACGCGACGGTGGTGACCGCCATCGACGGGATTGCATGGGATGCCAAGTCGTACGTCGCCACGGCAGTCGACGGCAAAGTGACGATCGTGGCCAAGAACGACTCGACCCTCCCGCACAACCTTCATCTGGTCGATGCCGAGAGCGTCGACATCGGCCTGTCCCTTGACGTCAACAAGCGGGGCGATGTCGACACCGCATCGGTGAGGTTGGCTCCCGGCGCCTATCAGGTGATCTGCACCATTGCCGGGCACGGCAACATGAAGGCCACCCTGACCGTCAAGTAATCGTCAAGTAACCGCGACGTCTGCGGCGCTTTTACAGGAAGGCCTCAGTCAGGATCAGGAAGACGACCCACAGCCCGAACGCGCTGATCAATACGTTGCGCACGCCGGGCCCGTCGTACATCATGTTGAGGCCCTTGTTGGGTGTGGTCTTCCACGGCAACAGTCCGAGCGCGTTCAACTCCATCACCACGATGATGATGACGGTGATGGCCCAGTAGCCGCCGACCTTGCCACTGCTGAGAGCGGTGTCGACAAGCCTCGGGCTGTGGCCCTTGAACACCATGAAGAACAACATGCTGACGGAGAACACGGTGTTCTGCCGAGACGCCATCAAAGCCTTACGACCTGCTGCGGCTGCGGCGGGATCTGCCTCGCCACCCGCGATGACGTTGGCGGCATTGGCGAGCACGACCTTCTGATTCCTCCAGATCACGCCCCAGACGTTGAGCATCATGATGGTGCCGAGCAACATGCCGGTACTGATCGCGACACCGCCGGCCTGCTTGCCGAACCCGTTGGCGAAGTAGTCCTTGGTGATGATGGTGATCAAGATGCCCGTCACGAACGTGCTGATGGCCGCCCAGCGGAACCACCACAGCGCCTTACGGGCGATCTTGTCGATTGCGAGGTTGCGAGCGCGCGCCTCATCGCCGTATTCGGCGAACGCGGGCACCTGCACGAAGTTGAAGTAGTACAACAGGCCGATCCAGGTGATGCCGGCCAGGATGTGCAGCCATCTGAAGCCGAAGGAACCGAGAGCTGCCCGGCTGAAGAACCCATCTGCTGAAAGCACTGTTGGTACCTCTTTCCCTTGTTTGCCTAGGCGTTTGCCTAGTCACGTTTCCTGGTCAAACGACCTGCCTGCGTGAACGTAGCACCACGGTGGCCTCGCACCCGGCAATGCCGCGCCGTGGATAGTCCCCCGTAGATTGTCCGGGTCATGGCTCACGAATTCATCTACACCTGTTACAAGCTCGCCCGCGTCTATCCGCCAGATCGCACGGTGCTGGAGAACATCTCGCTGTCGTTCTACCCCGGTGCCAAGATCGGTGTGCTCGGCGCCAACGGTGCCGGCAAATCGAGTCTGCTGCGGATCATGGCGGGCCTCGACGACGGCTATAGCGGCGAAGCGCGTCTCACACCTGGGTTCACCGTCGGTTTCCTCGCCCAGGAACCCGACCTCGATCCCGCAAAGGACGTCAGGGGCAACGTGATGGATGGCGTCGCCGCGGTGCAGTCGATCATCGATCGGTACAACGAGGTCATGACCATGTGGGCCGATCCCGATGCCGACTACGACAAGATCGGGGCGATGCAGGCAGAGCTCGAGGACCGGATCACCGCGACCGATGCGTGGAGCCTCGAGCGCAACGTCGAGATCGCGATGGACGCGCTGCGCTGCCCTCCAGACGATGCGGATGTTGCAACCCTCTCCGGCGGCGAACGACGTCGGGTTGCCCTGTGTCGATTGCTGCTCAGCCGCCCGGATCTGTTGTTGCTCGACGAGCCGACGAACCATCTCGATGCCGAGAGCGTCGAGTGGCTGGAACGCTTCTTGCAGGAGTACCCGGGCACGGTCGTCGCCATCACGCACGACCGCTACTTCCTCGACAACGTGGCCAAGTGGATCCTCGAGTTGGACCGCGGCCGCGGCATGCCGTTCGAGGGCAACTACTCGTCGTGGCTCGAACAGAAGCAGGAGCGTTTGGCGCGTGAGGAGAAGGGCAACGAAGCCCGCCAGCGCACCTTGCAGCGCGAGCTCGAGTGGGTGCGCATGGCGCCGAAGGCTCGCCAAGCGAAGGGCAAGGCTCGTCTCGCCGCATACGACAAGCTGCAGCTAGAAGCAGAAGCCGCCGAGCGTGGACCCGATCGTCTCGAGATCGCCATTCCTGTCGGTCGCCGCCTCGGCGACACCGTGATCGAAGTCGCCAACCTGCGCAAGGGGTTCGGCAATCGCCTGTTGATCGAGGAGTTGTCGTTCTCGCTCCCCCGTGCCGGCATCGTCGGCATCATCGGTCCCAACGGCGCCGGTAAGACCACGCTGTTCAAGATGCTCACCGGGCAGGAGCCCGTCGACGAAGGAAAGGTCACCATCGGCGACACCGTCGACCTGGCCTATGTCGACCAATCGCGCGACACGCTCAATGCAGACGCAACGGTCTACGAAGAGATCACGGGTGGCGTCGAGCACATGAAGGTCGGCAATCGTGAGATCCACGGCCGGGCCTACTGCGCCAGTTTCAACTTCAAGGGCAGCGACCAACAAAAGCGTGTCGGTGATCTCAGTGGTGGCGAGCGAAACCGCGTCCACCTCGCCAAGATCTTGAAGGCCGGGGGCAACGTCCTGCTGCTCGACGAACCGACCAATGATCTCGACGTCGACACCCTTCGCGCCCTCGAGACCGCTCTCGAGAACTTCCCTGGCTGCGCCGTAGTGATCAGTCACGATCGCTGGTTCCTGGATCGCATCGCGACCCATGTCCTGGCGTTCGAAGGCGACAGCCAGGTCCGTTGGTTCGAAGGCAACTTCACCGAGTACGAAGCCTGGCGGCACAAGGAGCTCGGTGCCAGCGCCGACCAGCCGCACCGCATCAAGTACAAACCACTCGTGCGCTAGATGGGCAAGACTGTCTCGTGGCCACCCGTCTGATCACCCGAGCGTGCATCGCGGTGTTCGTGTGCGGGATCGCCGGGTTGATCATCTCGTCGATTGCAGGGAACAACAACGGCGTGGTCCTCACGATCGGCGGAGCAATCGTGCTGGCTGCGATCGTGTTGATGACGGTCAACACTGTGACCGTGCACGACCGAATCGACGCGTTCGACGACGCTGCTGCGGAGAAGCTCGAGACTCAGGTCGCACACTTGGTGCAGCAGGGGGCCGACGAAGCCGACGTCCGCACGCTGGTGCGCGAGGCGCGCCGCTGCGGTCGACGATGATTGAACACGACGATGATCGAAGGTGAAATCGAGAGCGATGCCGGTCTGGCGGCAAGACTCGCCACCGACGCCGGCCAGCTGCTCGTCAAGGTTCGCGACGAACTGACCAGCGCGGGCGCACCGGCATGGCAGGTGATGGACACCGGTGACCTTGCCAGCCATCGCTTCATCGTCAAAGCACTCGCCGAGGCGCGACCCGACGACGCGGTGCTGTCCGAGGAAGGACTCGAAGACCCCCGACGGTTCGACGCCGACAGGGTCTGGATCGTCGACCCGCTCGATGGTACGAGCGAGTTCGGCGAGCACGGCCGGCACGACTGGGCCGTGCACGTCGCTCTGTGGGATGGCGATCATCTCGCCGCAGGTGCTGTCAGCATTCCGGCCCTCGACCTCGTCTTCTGCACCGACCCTCCACCCGTACTGCCCAACCCGGGGCGCATTCGACCGCGACTGGTCACCTCGCGCAATCGCAATCCATATGTAGCCGTCGTGATTGCCAATGCCCTCGATGCCGACGCCGTGCGGCTCGGCTCTGCGGGGGCCAAAGCGATGGCGGTGGTCACCGGCGAGGCCGACATCTACGTGCACGACGGCGGCATGTATCAGTGGGACTCAGCAGCTCCTGCAGCAGTGGCGCTTGCTGCAGGGCTGCATGTGAGCCGGATCGACGGCTCACCCATGGTGTTCAACGCACGCGATCCGTGGCTGCCCGATCTGCTGATCTGCCGTCGGGAGTATGCCGAGCCGGCGCTCGAGGCACTGCGCGACAGCCAGCGACAGGTCTGGCGCTGAAAGTCCTGCTCTTTGAGCCTGCCGACCACCACAAGCGAACTCGACACTCGTAGAATTCGCACATGACTCTTGCCGCGCCTGGCGATGGCGGCCTCGCCGAGGCGACGTACACCGATACTTCGCCGACGACATCGTTGCCGACGACTCGCGTGCCCGGCCTGACCATCGCGGCGATGACATCGATCGGGGCCGGCGTCATCCACGCCGCTGCGGCGGGAGTACATGCTGAGCATCCCCAGTTGGCCCGTCTGTTCATCGTGTGCGCGATCGCCCAGTTCGGTGCCGGTCTGGTCGCCTTGATGCGCCCCAGTCGATTGGTCGCAGTTCCTCTCGTCATCATCAATGCAGTTGCAGTTGCTTTCTGGCTGGCGACGCGTATCACCGGCATCTCGTGGATCGACGGTCTCGCAGTGCGCGAAGCGCCCCAATTTGCCGACACCGCATGCGCGCTGCTGGCAGCAGCCGCGGTTGGCTGCGGGTTGGCGGCGGCGATGGTCGGCAGGCGACGCTCATCTGCACCACATCTTTCGTTCCCTGCACTTGCCGTAGCCGCGTTGACCATCCCGGCGATGCTCAGCAGCGGCACCCACGTCCACAGCCACACGCAGGCGGCAGCGGCCGGCACGGCAGTCGTCGACGAATCCCAACCACATAGTCACGCTGGCGACGCCTCCGCAGTCGCTCTCGATCCGAACACCGCGACGGGCGCGGCAGCCCTGCCCGCAGTCGAGGAGTCGCAGCCACACAGCCACGCGGCGGACGCGACATCGGTCGCCGCTACGGAAACTGCCACCTGGCCGCGGCCGTGGGATCCGACGAAGCCGATCGACGTGTCCGGCGTAGCCGGCGTCACGCCCGAAGAGGAGGCGCGAGCGAGGCAGCTCATCGAGGATTCGCTGAAGGACCTCCCCAAGTACGCCGACCCTGCAGCGGCGATAGCCGACGGGTACTCATCGATCGGCGATGCCGGCACCGGCAGCGAGCACTACATCAAGCTGTCGCTCATCGAGGACACGGTCTTCCTCGATGCCACTCAGCCCGAGTCGCTCGTCTACACCGTCAACGGTGACCAACGAACCCTGGCGGGGGCGATGTACATCGCCAGCGCGCGACCCACCGACGATCCAACGCTTGTGAACTTTGCCGGTCCCCTGATGCAGTGGCACAACCACGGAAATCTGTGCTGGGCGCCTGGCCCCGATGGCAAGCCACGCGTCGTCGGCATCACCGACGCCAACGGCAACTGCGCGAATGGAGTCAACACCGGCGGCCAGAACCCCATGGTGCACGTGTGGGTCACACCACACCCGTGCGGCGTGTTCGCGGCACTCGAGGGTGTCGGTGCAGGCCAAGCTGCCGTGCCTGACGACCAGCGCGTCGACATGTGCAACCAGGCTCATGCGCACCCGACGGCAGCGGTGCCGACCAAGCCGTATGACCCCTCGCAACCGATCGACCTCGGCGGCGTCGCAGGAGTCACCCCGGAGCAGCAGGCGGCTGCAGAGAACCTGGTCGCACTCAACGTCATTCGTCTCCCCCAATGGTCCGATTACAAGGTTGCCGAGGCAGCCGGGTATCACAGCATCGGCGACGGGCTGACCGGCTTCGAGCACTTCATCAAATGGGATTCGATCAACGACGACGTGGCGTTGGATCCTGACCACCCCGAGAGCCTCGTGTACTCCCCGCAGCCGGATGGATCGAAGCAGCTCGTCAGCGCGATGTACTTCCTTCCCGACACCGTCGCTTTGAAGGACGTGCCCAACATCGGCGGCGCGCTCATGCAATGGCACATCCACGACAACCTGTGCTTCACCGACGATCCCGTTGCGCCCCTCGTGCGTGGCGTCACCGATTCGGCGGGAAACTGCCCTGCGCCGCTGACCAAGTTCCGTCCTGCCCCGATGATTCACGTGTGGATCACGCCCAACAAGTGCGGCCCGTTCGCCGCGCTGGAGGGCTTAGGTGCCGGACAGATCGCAGAGGGCGAGACACGACTGTGCGACTCCGCGCACGGCTCGGGCTTCTGACGACCCTCAGCCGACGGCCACCGGTTGCTTCCTGGCGACCATCGTCGCTTCGGCATCCTCATCGCGGATGAACCATGCGCAGAGGGCGGCGAGCAGCGCCAGGACGACTGCGATGCCGAACGCCCAGCGCACACCGGTCAATGCGCGGCCAACTTCGTCGGCACGCGGCGATCTGCTCAGCGACATGTGCGCGGCGAGGATGCTGGCCATGATCGCGACGCCGATCGATACACCAACCTGGCGCTGCGTCGAAAAGATCGACGACGCCCGTCCGTTCTGCGCCGGCTCGATGGTGGCGTAGCTGGCGGCCTGCATGGGCACGAACGCAAAGCCCATGCACAACCCGCGCCCGAACATCATTGCGCGGATCAACCACAGCGACGTGTGCAGGCCCAGCCTGGTGTAGAACGCTATGGCCACAGCTGCGGCCAGGAACCCGCCGGTCATCAGCCGTCGTGGGCCGGTCTTGGCGTAGACCCTGCCGGCTATCACTGACGAGGCCATCACGCCGAACGCCTGGGGAAACGTGGTCAATCCGCTGGCCAGTGGGGTCATGCCGCGAAGCAGCTGCAAGTACAGCGGCATCACGAACGTCACACCGAGAAAGCTGGCCATCGAGAACAGGCCGACCACGTTGCACTGTCGAAACATCCGATTGTGCAACAGGCGCAGATCGAGCATTGGACTTGGAATTCGCAGCTCGACGACGGTCATCACGATCGCGGCGACGACGCCGGTCACCCCACAGACAACCACCAGTGGAGATGTCCATCCGGAGTGCGGCCCTTCACTGAGCGTGTAGACGATCAACGCCAGAGCTGCGCCGGACAGCAGGAACCCGGCGATGTCGAACCGGCCGGTGGCCGGGTGGCGGTGTTCTCGGAGGTGCCGCCAACCGAACCACATCGCCACCGCCCCGATCGGCAGGTTCACCAGGAAGATCCACCGCCAGCTGATGTTGGTCACGATCAATCCGCCGAGGACCGGACCAAGTGCCGGCGCGGCAAGGGTCGGGATCATGATCAGCGTCGCCGCCCGCGCCCGCTCGGCCGGTGGAAATGCCCGGAACAACATCGCCAGTCCGACCGGGGTCAACATCCCGCCACCGACGCCTTGGATGACCCGGAAGGCAATCAGTTGACTCATGGTCTGTGCGGTGCCGCACAGCAACGAACCGAGGGTAAAGGCCATGAGGGCGAACAGGAACGTGCGCTTGGTGCCGAAGCGATCGCCGAGCCAACCCGACGTCGGAATCCACACGGCGAGACTCAGGGTGTAACCGAGGACCACCCATTCGGCGTTCTCAGTGTGGAGCTCGCGACCCAGTGCGGGAATGGCGACGTTGACGATAGTCGTGTCGAGAATGTCGAGGAACAGTGCCGACACGTACACGATTGCGACGATCCACTTGTAGGCGATCCGCCGGCCGAAGATCTGCACCGTGGCGTCGATGGCAGGAGCTGTCGTCGTCACTCCGGCCGAGCGTAGCTTGGGGGCGGGGCGCAGCCCGGGTCGTCACGGCACCGAAAGAATCGTCACAACTCCGGTGTTTCCATCGACGCGTAGTTGAGCTCCGTCGGGGATGTTACGGGTCGCGCCTAACGCCGAGACCACGCATGGGATGCCGAGCTCGCGGCTGACGATGATGGCGTGGCTGAGCGCTGCACCGACATCGACGACGACCGCGCACGCGGGCACGAACAGCGGCGTCCACGACGGGTCGGTGATCGGAGCGATCAGAACGTCGCCGGGTTGCAGTGAGGACGGATCGTTCGAATCGAGGATGACCCTGGCCGTGCCCTCCGCGACGCCCGGACACCCCGGCATCCCGGTGATCGTGTCGCCCTCTACCAGACGTTCGACGTTGACGGCATCGCGCCGCGGCCAGGTGTCGGGGCCTTCGGTGTGACCGACGAAAACGAACGGTGGCTCGAGCTCTTGAAGGTTCCGGTACTCGGCGCGACGCGAGCGGATCGTCTCGGTCAGGGAGTGAGGATCCGTGAACAAGGTCGGCATCTCGGCTTCGCGGACGAAGCCGAAATCCTCGACCTCGTCGAACGCCCCGAGCCCTACCATTCGACGCCCGAGCTCGCGCATCGCCATGCGCATCTCGTGAATCACCCTGATGTTGTTGGTCTTCGTGCGTTCCCGACCCGGAAGCCATGCCGCCGAGCAGGCAATGGCCGCGGCGAGTTGGCCGTGCGTGGCGGGGTCAGCTTCGACCATCGACAACAGCTCGGCCGATGCTGCGGCACGCTGTTCGGCGCGAATCGTGAACTGCATCGCCGGATCCGCCGAATCGGGCGCCTGGCGCATGCGGTCGATCGCCACCAACGCCAGCGTCGGCTTGGTTTCCCAGGACGGCGACCGGCTCTCCCACTCGTTCGGGCCTCGGCTGCCGAACTCGTGGACGAACTCGTCGAAGGCCTTGGCGAACTCGCCCGATGACAGGTCGAGGCGCGACAACGCCCACATCGCATGGCTGGGGGCCGCCGAATCGACATCGCCGATTCCGGAGATGATCGGCATGATCAGGTCTGGGCGGCCGACAGCGGCGGCGACCGCGCTGATGACTCCGACCGGAACGGTGGCCATGTACGTCGTGAACAGGTGGTGAGCGAACATCCGCCGATGAATGGGGAGCATCTCTCTGAAGCGCTCCCACAGCTGCTCGTTGCTGAGTGTCGCCAGGTCGGGCCGGTTGATCCGCAGCGCCTTTGTCTCGGCACGATCGTCGGTGAGCTCAGTGAGGTCATCGAGACTGTGTTGGCCGAAGACCCACATGAACGTCGTGCCGATCTTCTCCGTCATGTCGGGGCGCACATCTCCCGGCATCTGCTCGTACGGCGGGATCCCGGGCTGGACTCCGAAGAACTGCTCGTCCATCATCTGCCACGACAGACCGGGGGCGCGCTCGCCGAACAGCCGGATCAAGGAGGCGTTGAGATAGCAATACCCACCGAGCACGCCGAGCTGGCAGTAGTCATCGGGTGGAAACTCGTCGAGGTCGAACGCACCCATCCGCTCCCACGCGTCGCGCCAACCCAACTCGGCCAGGTAGAGCGCCGTGTCGCTGGTCAGGGGCGTCACCGGGTCGGGAAAGACCTCACCGACGTTGGCGCGCGTGTAGATCGGGAACCGCTCCGACAGCGAAGTATCGGTGACGTAGTAACGATCGCTCATTCGTCCCCCAGACGTGCTCACCCTTTCAGCAAAGGTGCAGTTGCCTGGCGGATGGTAATCCAATGCTGTGACCGATGTACTCGGACTGTCTCGCGCAATCCGCCCACGCGACCACAAACGGCGGTTGTAGCTGCGATCATGCTGAGGTGACGATCGCCGACGACATTGAATGGGGCGCGTTCAGAGATGGCGGACCGTGGGTTCTCGACTTCGACGGGCTGCAGTGGTACCCGGTGGCCGGCCTGCTCCGCCAAGCCGCTAAGGCAGGTGTCCCGGCGCTGACCCGCCCTCGTCGCATCCCGCCCGGCGTGCGGGTGATCTCCGTCGCCGGTCGTCTTGTCATCGCCATCGCACCGTGGTGGCTTCGCAGGAGACGCCACCGGTACGCGACGGTCGAGGCGAGCCGACGCGACATCTCCGGTCGATTGCGACGAGCCGCCGAGTGGCTGGGACCGACGTACATCAAGCTCGGGCAGATCATCTCCAGCGGCGAGGGATTGTTTCCACCAGAGCTCGTCAAGGAGTTCAAGCAGTGTCGTGACCAGGTACCTGCCGAGCCGTTCGAGGATGTACGCAAGGTGGTCGAGGAAGATCTCGGCGTTCCACTCGAATCGATGTTCTCATCCTTCGATCGCGCCCCACTTGCAGCGGCTTCGATCGCCCAGGTTCACGCGGCAACGCTGCACACCGGCGAGAAGGTCGTCGTCAAGGTGCAAAGGCCCAGCGTGGCGCGACTGGTGCGCAAGGACTTGCGGGTCATGGCTTGGTTGGCACCTCACCTGGTCGGCCGGATCCCGATCGCATCGTTGGCCAACCCGCCTGCGCTCGTCGAGCTGTTCGCCGAGACGATCGTCGAGGAGCTCGACTTCCGGATGGAGGCCGCCAACATGATCGACATCGCGGTGATGCTGCGGGAGCTGAAGCAGACCGGCTATGTCGTACCCCGGCCGCACACCGCGCTGGTCACTCGACGAGTTCTGGTGATGGAGCGGGTCGATGGGTTCAACTTCGACGATGTGGCCGGAATGAAGGACGCGGGTGTCGACACCGAGGCGGTGGTGCGCACCGCGATGATCGCGCTCATCGAGGGCGCGATGGTCTACGGCGTGTTCCACGGAGACCTGCATGGCGGCAACCTCTTCGTGCTTCCGGACGGTCGCACGGCTCTCCTCGACTTCGGCATCGTCGGACGGTTGTCCAGGGATCGACGGCTGGCTTTTCTGCGGATGATGGTCTGCGCAACGACGAACGATGTGAAGGGACAGTTGGCTGCGATGCGTGATCTCGGTGCGCTGCCAGCCGACGTCGACCTCGACATGGTCATGCGCGACCTACGGCTCGATCAGGCTCCGATCGATCCCACGACACTCACAGGCGAGGAGCTCATCGCCGAGGTGCAGCGGGTCGTCAAGGCTCTGCTCGGCTACGGCGCGCGCATGCCCAAAGAGCTCATGCTCTACGTCAAGAACATGGTGTTCCTCGACGGCGCCATGGCCCGATTGGCTCCCGATCTCGACCTTCTCGCAGAGATCGCCAACATCTCGATGCTGTTCACCGAACGCCATGGCGAACAACTGGGGCGAGAGCTGGGCATCGACCAGAGGACTCTCGAGCTGAACATGGACGGTGTCAAGGCTGGTTTCGGGGTCGACGCCTCGACCGAACAACTGACCTACCGGGAGTTGCAATCGAGGCGAGCCCTGATCCAGAAGCGGATGCGCGACCACGTCGGTCGCTAGTTTCACGGCGTGAGCCTCGACGCGAACAGCCGCCGGTTCTCGGGATTCGCAGATCTCTACGAGGCGGTGCGGCCGGTGCCGCCTTCGGTGTTGGCCGATGTCATCACGGCATATGCCGGGATGCGGCCGGCCGCCACCGTCGATCTGGGCAGCGGGACTGGGCTGTCGACTCGGTGGGCAGCGGGATGGTCTGGCCAGGTGATCGGTGTCGAGCCCAACGACGACATGCGGCTTCTCGCCGCAGCAGCGTCCAAGGACACGAACGTCCGCTATGCGCCGGGCTGGTCCCATGCAACGGGCCTGCCCGATGAAACCGCCGATGTCGTGCTGGCGGTGCAGGCCCTGCACTGGATGGAGCCGACGTCGACGTTCGACGAGGTGGCCCGCATCCTGCGGCCGGGCGGGGTGTTCGTCGCACTCGACTGCGATTGGCCACCATCCGTCGGCGACGCAACCGCCGAGCAGGCGTGGCACACCGCCCGCGCGATCATCGCCCGCCACGAACGGGCGCTCGGCGCCTCGTCTCGAGATCATGTCCCCTCGCCCCGCGCACCGTCATCGTCTCCGCAGACCGACGACCTCCGACCAACGAACTCGCAGGATCCGACTTCGGAGGTCACCATCGCCGACGGCGTGCAGTTCTGGCACAAGGAGCAGCACCTTCGGCGAATGGTCGGAAGCGGTCACTTCAAGCACTGCATCGAGATCGCCGCGCTGGGCCAGGAGCGGGGTGACGCCCACAGGTTCGTCGAGCTGTTCTGCAGCCAGGGTGACTACCAGGCGCTGCGTCGCCACGGATATGACGACGCAGCGTTGGGAATCGACCAGTTCTCGGCCGACGCACATGCAGCGCTCGGCGACGGGGATCGCCCGTTCTGGTTCACCTATCGAGCCAGGATCGGCGTCCGCCCCGACGCCGGTCGATAGCTTCTCGTCGTGCGCCTTGTCATTGCTCGTTGTTCAGTCGACTATGCGGGTCGACTGACGGCCCACCTGCCCGAGGCGGTACGGCTGATCATGGTGAAAGCCGATGGTTGCGTGGCGATACATGCCGACGGAGGCGCGTACAAACCGTTGAACTGGATGAACGCTCCAAACGTGCTGGTGATCGGTGACAACTCGTGGACGGTGACGAACCCCAAAGGTGAATCGCTGACGATCACTCTCCACGAGGTGTTGTCCGACGTCGAGACCGTGTTCGGCGATGACCCCGGTTTGCAGAAAGACGGAGTCGAGGCCCACCTGCAAGAGCTCCTCGCCGCATCTCCACACGCAATCGAGGCGGGTCTGACTCTCGTACGCCGCGAATACCCGACGGCCATCGGACCCATCGATCTGTTGTGCCGCGATCGTGACGGTCAGGTAGTCGCGATCGAGGTCAAGCGTCGCGGCGAGATCGACGGAGTCGAGCAACTCGTTCGATACATCGAGCGTCTCCATCTCGACTCGTCTCTGGGCACCGTTCGTGGTGTGTATGTGGCCCAGGTCGTCAAGCCACAGGCGCGCGTGCTGGCCGAGTCGCGCGGCTTCACAGTGGTCGAGGTCGACTACGACGAGCTACGCGGCCTGCGCGCAGACGAACTGCGGCTCTTCTAGCTGAGCCGGTCTCTGGTCCCTGGTCCCTGGTCTCGTCTACGCCATCACGGGCACGGAGGCCATCGCGTCTGACAACTCCTTGTCGGTGAGGTCGTAGTCGACCATCTTGCCGGCGAGGTAGTTCTCGTAGGCGGCCAGATCGAGGTGGCCGTGGCCACACAGTGCGGTGAGGATGACCTTTTCCTCGCCGGTCTCCTTGCAACGCTTGGCCTCTCTGATTGCAGCAGCGATGGCATGCGTGGGCTCTGGTGCCGGGAGGATGCCCTCGTTCCTAGCGAACGTCAAGGCCCCGGCGAAGCACTCGGTCTGCGGAATGGCCTCCGCCTCTAAAAGTCCGAGCTCGTAGATGTGCGAGACCAGAGGGGACATGCCGTGATAGCGCAGCCCGCCGGCATGGATCGACGGTGGGATGAAGTCGTGGCCGAGGGTGTGCATCTTCAACAGGGGCGTCATCCCCGCCGTGTCGCCAAAGTCGTAGCGGTACTCGCCCTTGGTCAGGCTCGGACAGGCTGCGGGCTCGACGCAACGGATCGTCGGGTTCATCCGCCCGGCCAGCTTCTCGCGCAGGAAGGGGAAGGACAGGCCACCGAAGTTCGAGCCGCCGCCGGTGCAACCGACCAGCAGATCGGGTGTCTCGCCGACCATCGCCAACTGCAGCAGAGCTTCTTCGCCGATCACGGTCTGGTGCAGCAACACGTGGTTCAACACGCTGCCGAGGGCATACCTCGTCTTCGGATCGGCCACGGCGGCGCCGACAGCTTCAGAGATGGCGATGCCGAGGCTGCCGGGATGATCCGGATCCTGGGCAAGCAGCGAGCGTCCATACTCGGTGAGGTCGGAGGGGCTCGAGTGAACCGTGGCGCCGTACACCTCCATCATCACGCGGCGATACGGCTTGGAGACGTACGACGCAGCAACCTGCCAGATCTCACACTCGATGCCGTATTGGGCAGTGGCAAAAGCCAACGCCGTACCCCACTGACCAGCACCGGTTTCGGTGGTCAGCTTGGTGATGCCCTCTTGATGGTTGTAGTAGGCCTGCGGGACAGCGGTGTTCGGCTTGTGCGACCCCGCAGGACTGACGCCTTCGTACTTGTAGTAGATGCGCGCCGGTGTATCGAGTGCCTTCTCCAATCGGTGCGCACGAAACAGCGGCGACGGCCTCCACAGGCGATACACATCGAGCACCCCGCCGGGGATGTCGACGTAACTGTCCGACGTCACCTCCTGCATGATCAGGGCCATCGGGAACAGCGGGGCAAGATCGTCGGGGCCGACCGGTTGCATCGTTCCCGGGTGAAGTGGCGGGGGCGGCGGGGACGGCAGATCGGGAATGATGTTGTACCACTGCGTCGGAATTTGATCTTCGGTCAACAGGATCTTGTTCTGCACCACGCACCCCCGGGTCACTCGTCTGGACGACGGAACGGTAGCCCGTTGCGCCACTAGCGTGTCGACGCATGCACACAGTCCACGGGCGGGCGCAGCACTACGCGTGGGGCGACCGATCTGCGATCCCAGCGATGGTCGGACAAGCTGCCGATGGTCGCCCGTGGGCCGAGTGGTGGATGGGGACGCATCCGCTGGCACCGTCGGAGCTCGACGACGGATCGTCGCTGGAATCGGTTGCGGGCGATCTGCCCTACCTCCTCAAGTTCATGGCAGCCGCGCAGCCACTCTCCCTGCAGACCCATCCCGATCGAGCGCGAGCCGAAGCGGGGTTCGCACGCGAAGAGCAGGCCGGGATCCCACGCGATTCGTCGGAGCGCATCTACAAGGACCGGTCCGCCAAGCCGGAGATGCTGTGCGCGCTGAACACGTTCGACACCCTCTGTGGTTTTCGTCCGGTCGACGACACGGTGTCGCTCCTTCACGAGATCGGCGCCCGGGATCTCGCTGAGCTCGTCGAGCACGAGAAGCTGGCGTCAACGGTGGCGGCCCTGTATCGCGGCGAGCTCGATCCGCAATCGACCATCGAGGCGTGCCGACGACACGATCGGGTCGAGGCCGCCCTGGTCACCGAGCTCGCCGCGGCCTACCCCGGTGATCCGTCGGTGGTGGTAACGCTACTGCTCAACCGTGTGTTGCTCACGGCTGGTGAGGCGGTGTTCCTCGGGCCCGGAAACCTGCACGCCTACCTCCGTGGCTTCGGCGTGGAGGTGATGGCCAGCAGCGACAACGTCGTGCGCGGTGGCCTGACCGTGAAGCACGTCGACGTCGAGGAGCTGCTCGATGTGCTCGACTTCGAACCGCTTGCCCAGCCCAAGGTGCCGGTCACAGCGATCGAGCCGGGCCACTGGCGCTACGAGACACCGATCACGACGAGCACACCGTTCTTCGTGTCGCGATTCGAGCTGGACGAGAGGCAGCAGCGTGCACACCGCGCCGAGGGCCGCGAGCTCCTGTTATGGGTCAGTGGTTCACACCACGGCGAGTGCCTGTACCTGGCCGACGGCGAGAAGATCGACCTGGCCGGCCCGGGTACCGCTTTCGTCATCCAGGAGGGACATGATGCTTGAGCCCAAGTGCCTCGAAGTCAGAGGCGGATGAGTTCGGCAGCAAAATGAGATGAAATCGGACAATTCCAGCGCCGTCGCCGCCGGGCAATCCATCGATGATCGCGCTGCGCCCAGCCGCGGTGGATGCCACTAGGTGGAAATGCCGCCCGGTCGAGCTCGCTCCCGCGGCTGCGGGTGCTCTTGCACAGGAGCGCCAGAACTGGGCAATCGGGGCGCACTGCCGATCCGCGCTCACAGTCGTGGACACTTCTTGACCCTTGCGGTCACGCGCCGGACCGCGACTCGCTGCATTTCCGGTACGTCAAGCAGCGCGATCCTCTCGGCGACCACCGTGACGAGGCCGAGGTTGACGGCACTGACGGCGCGCCACGCGGTTCAGGACTGCTCACGCTCTGTCCGTCTGCCAGACGGCGGGAGGACGTCCGTCTCGGGATTCCACTGATGCAGGTGTGACTAGTCTCAGGGGATGCAGCAGCGACAACGGGTTGCTCAACTGTCGGAGGTCCCGCTCTTCGCCAAGTGCTCGAAGCGAGAGTTGGCGCGACTGTTGTCGCGGGTCCGGACGGAGGTCGTCGAGGCCGGGCACACGTTGTTCGTCGACGGCGCTCCGTCGGCGAACCTGTACCTGATCCTGACCGGATCGGTGATCGTCCGTAAGAACGGGCGCCGGGTCGCGCGCCTCGGGCCAGGCGAAGTGGTCGGTGAACTCAGCGTGATCCTCGGCACTCCGCGAACCGCCACGGTG
>JANMRB010000189.1:0-18150 GCA_031370825.1 Ilumatobacteraceae bacterium | reverse complement strand
GAGAAGAACAGGGCGATGAACAGCAGCGGGAAGCTGCCCTGCACTGCCTCGGACGATCCGGTCTTCAGGGCCATGGCCGCAGTGAAGCCGCCGATCGCGACTCCCGTCAGACCGCCGCTCAGCACGATCACGATGAATCCGGCAACGCCTGCCTGGATGGTGACGCCGAAGGGCAGCAGGACCAGCACGAAGACCAGTGTCTGGAAGGCACCGAACAGCGCAGCACCCGCCAGCCGACCGAGCAGGATGCTGACGCGCGAAGTTGGGGTGGCGAGCAGGCGATCGAAGAAGCCCTGCTCGATGTCGGTGGCCAGTGCGGCCCCTCCCGTCACGCTGCCGAACAACACGCCTTGGATGATGGTCCCCGCCAGTGAGAAGTCGAGGAAGGTGTCGACCTTGGGGAAGTTCGGCAGGTTGACGGCACGCCCGAACGACGAAGTGCCCAGGGCCGCGAAGAACAACGGGAACACCAACGATGGAATGACCAGGGCCGGCTGGCGGATCAACGCGGTGATCGAACGCCTCGACATCGCCATCGTCTGCGACAACCAGAGGCCATGTCGTTTCAATGTGGGCGCGGGACTGAGGATGGCCGCAGTCACTTGCGCCGGCCTCGCTTGCCGGTCGGTGCCGGGCCACCCGCATCGGTCATCGTTGTCGTCGAGGCGCCCTCGAGTCGGTACCCCGTGGCCTCGGCGAAGACGTCGTCGAGGCTCGGTTCGTTGAGCTCGAGGTGTTGCACCTTGACGCCCGCATCATCGAGAGCGCGCACGACATCGGTCACCGCTGCGGCACCGCCGGCGAGGCCGACTCCGAGACTGCCCTCGGCCGAAGTTCGCAGCTCGCCAAATCGAGCGAGCGTGTCGCGAGCCACCAGCGCATGCTCCGGCGGAACACTGATCAACAACGTCGGTGCGCCGACCGCCGCCTTGAGCGCTGTGGGAGTTCCCTCCTTGACGATCTTTCCGTGATCGATGATCGCCACGCGATCGGCAAGTTGATCGGCCTCCTCGAGATATTGCGTCGTCAGCAGCACCGTCGTGCCTTCGTTGTTGAGCCGGCGCACCTCGTCCCAGAGAGTGATGCGGCTCATCGGATCGAGACCGGTGGTGGGCTCGTCGAGGAACAGAACCGTCGGTTGGTGGATCAAGCTCAGCGCGAGGTCGAGTCGCCGGCGCATCCCACCGGAGTAGGTGCCCACGCGTCGGTCCGCTGCGCCGATCAATCCGACGCGTTCGAGCAGTTCGTTGGCCCGCGGCTTGACCTGCGAGGCAGGCAAGCCGTAGAGCACTGCTTGCAGGTGCAGCAGCTCGTTGCCGGTCATCAGCGGGTCGATGGCCGCGTCTTGCAGGGCGACACCGATGTTGCGGCGCACGTCGTTGGACTGCGAGACGACATCGAACCCAGCTACACGGGCACTGCCCGCCGTGGGCCTGAGGAGCGTCGTGAGCATTCGGATGACCGTGCTCTTTCCCGCGCCGTTGGGCCCGAGGAACCCGAAGATCTCTCCGTGCTGCACGGCCAGGTCGACGCCGTCGACAGCCTTGACCTCCCCGAAGTGCCGAACAAGGCCCTGAGCAACGATGGGCGGTTCGGTGGCAGATTGTTGGCTGTTCATGTCTGTCAGCTGCGCGCTGCTTCGATTGCGTTCCACACGCGTTCGGCGGTGCAGGGCATGTCGATGTGCCGGACGCCGAGGTGACTGACTGCGTCGATGACAGCTGATTGCACCGCAGGCGTGGAACCGATCGTGCCACTCTCGCCGATGCCTTTTGCTCCGAGCGGGTTGACAAAGGTCGGGGTCTCCATGTGCACGACCTCGATGCTGGGCAATTCGGCGGCGGAGATGAAGGCGTAGTCGGCGAGGTTGGACGTGATCGGGTTGCCGTCATTGTCGTAGAGCACTTCTTCGAGCAGCGCCTGCGCCGTGCCCTGGGCAACGCCACCGTGGATCTGGCCCTCGAGCAGCAGGGGATTCAGCACTGTGCCGGCGTCGTCGCACGCCACATGGCGCAGGTGACGCACTTGGCCCGTCTCGGTGTCGACCTCGACAACCGCGACATGGGCGCCGAACGGGAACGTCGGGCTGGATGCCTGGAAGTAGGTAGCCGCTTCGAGGCCGTTCTCGAACTCGCTGTCGGTCTTTGCGGCGATCGAGAGTTCGGCCCACGACTTGGCGACAGCAGGCGTGCCCGTCACGTGGAACGACGCGCTGTCCTTGTCGAGCACGACATCGGCTTCGTTGGCCTCCAGCAACTTGGCAGCGAGCTTGCGGGCGTTGTCGACGAGCTCGCCCGACGCGGTCCACACAGCAGCGCCGCCCTGTTGCAGCGACCGCGAGCCCATGGTGCCATACCCGGTCGGCACGAGATCGGTGTCGCCCCACACGAGATCGATCTTGTCCATCGGGATGCCGGTCTGCTCGTGGGCGAGCATGCTCCACGCCGTGACATGACCCTGACCGTGGGGTGACGTTCCCGTGTAGACGACCGCCCGGCCGTCCCCGAGCACCTCGATCTTGGCGTGCTCTCCGAATGGCTCGACCCCGCCGGTGATCTCCACGTAGACGCTGACGCCGATTCCGAGCTGCTTGCTGGAGCCACTTTCACGCCTGGCCGCTTGCTCGTTGCGCAACTTGGGATAGTCCGCTGCGTCCAGCACGTTGTCGAGAGCTGCCTCGAAGTCGCCCACGTCGTAGGTCTGTCCGATCACCGTCGTGTGGGGCTCGGTGAACTTCGGGATCAGGTTCTTACGGCGAACTTCGACAGCATCCATCCCGATCTCGGCGGCGAACATGTCCATTGCCCGCTCGGCCGCACCAGTCGCCTCCGGTCGTCCGGCACCCCGGTAGGCGGTGACCGGCGTGGTGTTGGTCACGACGCTGGTCGTGCGGCACTCGATGTTGGGGATGTCGTAGACGGCCGACGACATCGGGCGCGTCATGAACGGGGCAAGGATCGTGCCGATCTCGACCCAGCCTCCGCAATCCTGGATGGCATGCAGGCGGTAGTGGGTGATCTTGCCGTCGCGGTTACCGCCGACGGTGACGTATTGGATCTGGGCCCTTCCGTGGCCCATCGCCATCATCGATTCCGTTCGAGTCTCTCGCCATCGCAACGGGCGCCCGACCAGCTTGGAGAGCTGACCGAGCAGTATCTCTTCCGGATAGCAGGTGATCTTGGCGCCGAAGCCGCCGCCGACGTCTGGTGTGATCACTCGCAACTGCTCGAGGGTCAGACCGTTACCGGCCAGGAGCGAGTCGCGCGCACCCTGTGCGCCCTGGGTGCTGAGCCACTGGTACAGCCGGGTGCTGCCATCGTCGGATGGCACCCACGCAACCGCGGAACCGCGAACCTCCAACGGGCAGGGAGCGACGCGCTGGTTGACGAACCGACCGGTGACCACAACGGCGCAGTCCGCGAAGTACTCGTCGCCGGTGTTGTCGGGCATGCCCAAGGCAGTGGTATCGAAGACCACGTTGCTGCCTGCACCCTCGTATATCAGGGTCGTGGACTTCATCGCGGCTTCCGGATCGACCAGGGCTTCGAGCACTTCATAGTCGACGACCACCTGCTCGATCGCGTCCTCACCCTGCTGCCGGTTCTCAGTGACGATCGCTGCGACCGGCTCGCCCACAAACCGCACCTTGTCGATTGCGAGCCTGCCGCGCGTCGCCGCGGGGTTGAACGCTGCCGGCTCTTCGACGAGACCGAGATCCGACGCTGTGTACACGCCGAGGACCCCTGGCATGGCGCGCGCCGCCGACGCATCGATGCTGAGGATCCGACCGTGGGCAACAGACGAGCGAACGTAAGTCACCTGCGCAGCGTTGGAGAGCAGCGGCTCGTCGAGGAGATCGTCGACATATTTGCCCCCGGTGGTGAGGAACTTCGGGTCCTCTTTGCGAAGAACCCTGTTGCCGAGAATGCTGCCAGCCACGCGCTGAACCCCCTGTGTGTCGCCGAACCAAGTGTCTGAAGGAACCGTGGCCGAGACTAGACGCTCTCGGGCGATATCTTCGAAGTGCTAAGGGGTGCTACGGGGTCGCGGCGGGCGTCGTGGCGGCGGCGGCAACAGCCGCTGATCGCACGGCGATGATCTGACCGATCGCGTCGTATGGCCATCCGGCCGGAAGCGTCAACGGAGCATTGGGGGTCGACAGCACCGAGATGCGCTGCTCGCCGAAGCCCACGTAGCCGACCTCTTGGCGGGCTGCCTCTCTGATCCCGTCCGGGGTCTGCAGGCGGTTGACGTCGGCGGCCAGCTGGGCATTGGCGTCGCTCAAAACGGCGAGCTCGTTCTGCTTTCGGGCGAGATCGTCACGCTGTTGCAGCCAGCTTTTGACCGGCAGCACGAACAACGACGCGATCAGAGCCGCAGCGATCACCATCGCTACAAGCGCGAAGAACAGGCGCTTGCCGCGTCCCTTGACGAGTTGCTTCTCTTTGGCGATCGGCCGTGTGAACTCGCTGAAAATAGAAGAATCTTCGTCGCGTTTCATCGACGTTCGGGTGGCATCGCGAGGACGCTGAATGAAAGTGGTTCTGTGCCCGTCGCTCACGGTTGAACATTCTCGCAGTTTCTGCTGCTGTTTCGGTGTCAATACCTCAGCGCGGGCGAGCGCGCGGCGAGTTCGGCAGCAAGCTGAGATAGATGGGCACGGCCCGAGCGCCGACCAGTGCCGCTGGATGGCAGTGCGACGCCTCATCGCGGGTACCGATCGTTCGGTGAGGACACGGCAGCACCCTGGCGCGCTCACGAGAATGGCCGAACCGCCGGTGGGGAGATCGGGGGCCTTTTACACACCTGACGCGATCGGCGCGTCGAACTTTGTCGCTGTCGAGTCACTCAGCGGCGTGGCAGTGCCAAGGGTGCTCATCGGACTCGTAGATCAGCTGCTTCCCTGACCGCATAAGCGCGTAGTACGGACCACCACCTCGAGTGCCTATCTGTAGATCTGTCGTTCTCGGAATGTCGCTCAGTTCCACGCCTTTACAGATCGTGGCGATACCGCAGGATCGAAAGGGCTAGGAATGATCGCAGCCTGTTCACCTTCTTCGGTGGGGTTGGGCTCGGCGCGGCCAACTTCGTCGTGGGCTGGGCTCTTGGACGCGTCGATGACGCGTTCCGCGCCACCGGTGCCGATTCGAACATGGGCATCAAGCTCCGTGCGGTCTTCGTGGCCGCTGGGGTGCCCGCGCCGACAATGCGCCTCGAGTCGGTCATCGCGGGCGGTGGCGATTGCATCGACCACATCCACTTCGAAGTGGATCCAGTGCGAACGATGTTGCCGCACATGGAGCGGCTAGGCCTCGCGACGGCCACCGAGGTCGACATCGAGACATACGTCGACCGCGTCCGCGATGAGCTCATGACGAACGACGGCGTCATCGTTGGCCGCGCCGAAGTCGGTGCTTGGTCTCGGGTGCCGTGACAAGACTCAAACCAGAGTCTGCATCGGTCTTCGCAGCGCGCCATCACCGCGCCATATCTGCCAGTGATCTCGCGCACGTTGTTCTGCGCTTCAACGAACACTTGCGCTGGTGCGCCGGATGAGGGCAATATGCGCCGCCTGGCTCCATCAGCTGCTGCGACGAGTTATCCTTACCTTTGGTAGCGAGTAAGGAGGTGGGTGGTCATGGAGATCGCTGCAAGGATGAGTTCGAAGGGCCAAGTGACCGTACCCAAAGCGGTGCGTGACGCACTTGGTATCGGCGTGGGCGACGACGTCGTGTTCCGCGTCGAGGGCAACCGGGCCGTGCTCGCGCGTACACCCGACTTCCTCTCGCTTGCCGGGGCCATCAAGGTGCCGGCGTCCCGCCGCAATGCCGCCTGGGATGACGTGATCCGAAAGACGCGAGCGTCTCGCGCGGACGCTCGCCGATGAGTGCGTTCGTCGACACGAACGTCCTTGTCCGGCATCTCACAGGCGATCCACCGGCGATGGCCGAGCGGGCGACCGCGTCGCTTGCATCGGAACCGGAGCTGTATCTGGCCGATCTCGTCGTTGCCGAGACCGTGTACGTGCTTGAGTCGTTCTACAAAGCGCCGCGCGATCAAGTCGCGACAGCAATGCGGTCGCTGATCGCCCTGCGCTCGATGATCACGGTCGATCAGGCGTTGCTCTTTCGGGCGATCGAGGTCTACGAGATTGATCGACTCGACTTCGCCGAGGCGTACCTTGTCGCGTGCGCCGAAAGCACCGGCATCGGAAGCATTGCATCGTTCGACCGAACGATCGACCGCGTTCAAACCGTCGAACGCATCGAACCCTGACATCGCGACCGATCTGCCGCGCAGCGCTCGTCGTTCTGCACACTCAGTGCGCTTGCGTTGGCGCGCCGGAGCGGGCACTGTGCGCGCCCGTCGGATCAGACGCGCCAACAACGGTGTGGCAAGAGCAGGACGGGGTGCGATCGGGCGGTGGTGCCGTCATTCGAGCCGCAGCATTTCCAGTGGGAGACGCGACACGCGGAGGCGTGACGGCGACGCTGCTGCTCGGCACTCTACGGAGATGGAAATAGTCCCGGCCCGCGTTCATAACTGCCAGTGAGAAGCGCGAGGAAACGAGGGTGTGTCCGCCCAATTCAACAGGCTCGCCGGCTCACCTGTCGTCGCGACAGGTCCGCCTGCCGAGCCAGAGAATAATTGGGCATGGCCGAGAGTTCGGACTCACTCGATCGCAGCATCGAGGGTGGGGATTGTGTTGAAATTGTGCGCCCCTATCTCACCTTGCTGCGGAGCTCAGCGCGGGGCGAGCGCGCGGCGACCGCGGTATGCCGCCGCCTCGCCGAGGTCTTGCTCGATCCGTAGAAGCTGGTTGTACTTCGCGACACGGTCGCTGCGCGCGGGCGCGCCCGTCTTGATCTGGCCGCAGTTCGTGGCGACCGCGAGATCCGCGATCGACACATCTTCGGTCTCACCACTGCGGTGACTCATCACGCTGGAGTACGCGTGTCGAGACGCCAGTTCGACGGTGTCGAGCGTCTCGGTCAACGAACCGATCTGGTTGACCTTGATGAGGACACTGTTGGCGACCTTTCGATCGATCCCCATCTGCACCCGAGTGGTGTTCGTGACGAAGAGGTCATCGCCGACGAGCTGGATCTGCGTCCCGAGGGCTCGAGTGAGGGCCGACCAGCCGTCCCAGTCGTCCTCTGCCATGCCGTCTTCGAGGCTGACGATGGGATACAGGCCCGCCAGTCGCTGCCAGTAGCCGGCGAGGTCCGCTGACGACAGAACCTTTCCTTCGCCCGGCAAGTGGTAGTTGCCGTCGCGGTACAGTTCGCTGACGGCTGGATCCAGGGCGATGGCGATCTCTTCGCCCGGCACGTAGCCCGCCTTTTCGATGGCCTCCATGAGGATCTTGACCGCGTCTTCGTTGGTGGCCAGGTTGGGTGCGAAACCACCTTCGTCACCGACGGCCGTCGACAGACCTCGATCATGCAGCAGCTTCTTCAGGGTGTGGTAGGTCTCGGTGCCCCAGCGCAAGGCCTCGGCGAAGCTGGGCGCCCCGACCGGCATCACCATGAACTCCTGGAAGTCGACCGAGTTGTCGGCATGGACGCCGCCGTTGAGAACGTTCATCATCGGCACCGGCAGCACGTGGGCGTTGGGACCGCCGACATATCGATACAGCGGAATCTCGAGCTCGGCGGCGGACGCTTTGGCGACAGCGAGGCTGGTGCCAAGGATCGCGTTGGCTCCGAGCCTGGCTTTGTTGTCGGTCCCGTCGAGATTGCAGAGCTCGGTGTCGATCAGCCTCTGTTCGATGGCATCGACACCAGCGAGCGCGGTGGCGATCTCCCCGTTGACGTAGCCGACAGCCGTGCGCACCCCCTTGCCCATGTAGCGCGCCCCGCCATCGCGGAGTTCGACCGCCTCGTGCTCGCCGGTCGATGCGCCGGAAGGGACGGCAGCGCGGCCGACAGCACCGCTGACCAACTCCACTTCGACCTCGACTGTGGGATTTCCACGGGAATCCAGGATCTCACGGCCGACGATGCTGACGATCTCACTCATATCGCGCAGAGGGTAGCGGGTCACGCGACGCTCAATTGCGGGAGGTTTGCTCGAGGTTCGCTCTCAAGCTGGCGCAGATCGTGCCGATGATCACGACGTGGATGCTCCGCAGTCTCCAACGTCGTGGCCATCGCCTTTGCCGGGCCCGTCGATGGGACCGCCCGTCCCGTTGCCACCTCCGCCGGCCCTCGCCCCGCCGTTTCCATCTCCAGTCGTATCACCGGTCGCGACGCCGGACGCATCACAATCCGTATCCTCAGCGCCGGAGATCTTCCTCGGTTCGCCCAGCCTCCCGCCGGTCATCGAACACGACGAACCCGAGCCAATCCAACCACCGGTCGTCACAAGGGCCTATGAGCACACGATCCACGAGGGTCCCCGGCTGGTCGGAACCGGGGCTACTCGCGTCCTGGCCGCTGCCGGCTGGCTTGGCAGCGCTGTCGCTTACACGATCGCTGCAGTAGCACTGTCGAAGTCGTACCGACACATCACGTCCGACAACTGGCGTGCCGCGTTCGACTCGATCCGCTGGCTGGTGCCGTTGATGATCTCGTCGTTCGGCATGGCCTACCTGGGCTGGGTCGTCTGGGCGACGCTCGCGGCGCTGAACGGTCACCGCGTCGCTCCACTCGCCTCTTCACCATTTCTGCCGCCTCTGGCATATGTGTTCGGTCCGGCGGCGGCCGCCGTGGCGTCCGTCTACAAGCCGGAGCACAACGGTGCCTGGGTCACATGTGCAATCGTCTGGGTCTGCATCGGCCATGGGTTCGTGTTGCTGTCGCTGCGCAGCTCGGCTCGACGCATCGGTGCCGACGCCGATCAGTTCACGAAGTTGATCTGGTTCCCGCTGGCATCACTCGGCTACCGAGTCATCGCCATGGGGGTGCTCCCCGACACCAGCTTCAACAACTCGACGTGGTTCGCCCTCCTGGTTGTCATCGACGTGACGTTGATGATGGCAACCGCTCACGCCGTGTGGCGTGCAATGAACTCGTTCGACCAGGCGTGTACCCGTGACCCGTACGCCTCGGTCGAGAACCAGCTACCAGCATTCATGGCCTCGGCCCACCGCTGAGACTGTCGCTCGCCATGCCGCTACTCCGCTCGCTTGACCTCGTCCCAGAGCTCGTCGAGCTCCGCCAGATCCGCATCGCGCATCACGACGCCCCGATTGGCTGCGAGCAGCTCCACCGCCTCGAACCTGCGTCGAAACTTGTGGGTGGCAACTCGAAGCGCCGCCTCCGGTTCGACACCCAGATGACGGGCGACGTTGACAACCGCGAACAGCAGGTCGCCGAGCTCGTCGTCGATTCGATCACGATCTCCGGCTGTGACGGCATCGGCCAGTTCCCTGGCCTCTTCTGCGATCTTCGGTAGGGCTCCGCCGACGTCGGGCCAATCGAAGCCGACCTTCGCGGCGTTGCGCTGCACGTGATACGCGTAGCTGAGCGACGGTTGCGACATAGCGACGCCGTCGAACACGCTGGCTCGACCCTTCTCGTCATGCTTGATCGCGTCCCAATTGGCGACCACTGTCTCAGCATCGTCAGCGGTGACGGAGCCGAACACGTGTGGGTGTCGCCTGACCAGCTTGTCGTGAATCCCGTCGACGACGTCGGTCATGGTGAACCGACCCTGCTGCTCGGCAATCGTGGCGTGGAACTCGATCTGGTACAGGAGATCGCCGAGCTCTTCGATCAGGGCCGAATCCGTCGATGGCTCGTCGGCATCGAGCGCCTGCAGGGCGTCGACGACCTCGTAGGTCTCTTCGAGCAAGTACTTGATCAGTGAGCTGTGCGTCTGCTCCTGATCCCAGGGGCACTGCTCACGCAGGGTCCTGGCGAGTTGATGAAACCTGACCAGGGATCCGCCGATCGGTGACCCGAGACGGGGGATGTAGACACACGTGAGGTGATCGGCTTCGACAGTTCGGTCGAGGTCAGCCCAAGTCGTGTTGACGACGTGCTGTTCTGGCGTGCCGAGTCGCTGCAAGATCACGACGGGTTCGTCGCCGGTGGCCCCATCGGCCGCCAACTTGATGTCGCTGAGAACCCAATTGGCGTGCGTGTGGGCAACGAGCATCGGCCCCCCGTAGCCGGCGGCCGCTGTGGCGAACTCGTGACCGTCGATCAAGCGCACTCCTGACTCGACGGGATCGATGCCCAGCGCGGCGTACGCGACATCGAGGAACGACAGGGCAGGCAGCACCGTGCAATCGACGCGATGATCGCTGCAGAGGTGCCGTACCGACCGTTCGAGAACGAGTGGGGAGCCCGGTACTGCGTACAGGATGTGGCCGTGCTCGGTGGCCGCTGCAACGAGCCGCTCGGTGATCTCGCCATAGACGTCGGCGAATGTGTCCGCTGCCTCGTAGACGTCGTCGAAAGATGTTGCGTCGGTCACGACCTCGGCCGACGGATGCCGAGTGGTCCGGATGAAGCGGTGCTCGATGTTCGCGATCGCATCGAGCGTCTGCTGGGTGACGAACTGCGGGCCGGCAGGGCCGAGGCCAACAATTGTGACGTGCCCGACCGCCGAACTGTCACGACCCGTCACGAGTTGAGCGTCACGACCGAGCCGCTGGCCGGATCCCATCGGCCATAGCGCGGGTCGACGTAGATCTTTGCAGCGTTGACGATGCCGTCGAGTTGCTCCTGAGACACAGCGGCACTGGCGATCATCGATTTCGACTCCGGCAACAGGTCGTCGAATGGCCTCAGCATCAGCACGGCCGAGAAGGTGTTGAGATCTGCGGCGATCGGCTGCCCGACGGGCGTGTCCTTCAACGCGGTCGTCACAGCTGGGTTGACGTTGCCCGGATCCATGCATTCGCTGCCGTCCTGGCTGACTACGACCCCTCCGGCTTCGCCGATGACGGTGTCGGTCGAGAACTGACGAGCTGCGTCGGCGAACGGGGTTCCGCTGTTGACGGTCGCGAGCACGTTGTTCGCGTCGTCGATGTTGGCAACGGTGATTGCTGCGAGGCACACCACCGGGCTACCGCTGAGACCCGTCTCGTAGGTGGTTCTGGCCTTGTCGCCGGCGATCGTCGTGATCGCCTGGGAGAGTCGAGTGTCGAGGTCGGCAGATGTCGTGGGTGTCGTCGGTGCAGCCGTGCCGTTCGAGGCTTCGAGCACCGTGACGCGAATCCACTTGGTGAGCTGCTCGCGCAACTGGTCGCCGGTGGCCGCGGTGTCGCCTGTGGCGCCGAGTGCTTCTACCGCCGTGGACGACAGGCTGCGCTCGCCAACCTTCGCGGCCACGTCGTTGCGGTTGAACGTCGCACACGATGTCAGCGTCAGAAGAGTGAAAAGGGCAGCGACCACTGGGCAGGCCGAGAGGGCCGAACGACGTCGATTCACGGCGCGAACATTACCGGTCACGGTTCGCCTGGCGTACTCGGATCATCTTGAATGGTTGGTGTGACCGGTGTTCCCGGTGTGCTTGGGGTGACGGGTATCTCCTCGGTGGTCCAGCCGCTGGCAGCCCAGTCCTCGAGGCTCCACTCCTCGTCGTCATCCCACAAGGCGGCGACCGATCGGTGCTCGTCGGGCAGCGGTGTCAGCACCTTGCGGACGTACGACGTGACGGCTTCACCGAGGCCGACGTCGCCGCCCGCTTCTTCCGACATGAACCACAGGTGCTCCAGCACCTGGTGGAAGAGTTCCGCGGGTTCCAACTTGCCGACAAGGTCGGGCGGCACGCCGTCGATGGTCGGTTCGAATCGCTCTTCGAGCCAACGTGCTGCAGCGACAGTCTCGGGGATCTTGCGGAGTGTCTGCTGTTCGATCACCGCGCGATAGCGGGCGATGTCGTTGAGAAGACGTCGGGCCTGGTTCTCACCGGCCTCCAGACCGGTCATTGTCTTCAAACACTGCCCATGGAACCCGTGCTCGACGACGCGTGGGATCAGCCGCAACTTGGAGCCGCCCGCCGTCGTGTACAGCTCCAGTTCCGCAGCGTCGAAGCCGAGGTCGTGCAGCCGCTGCAGGCGTTGATCGATCCGGAAGGTCTCGTTCACGTCGAACTCGTCTGTTCCGGTCAGTTCCATCCACAGCCGCTCGTAGGTTGTCTCGATCCCGAGAGCCGTGGATATCGGGTCGATCCCATCGACCAGCCGTCCGCCGGCCTCCAGGTCGGACAGGTCCCCGGCTACGTTCTCGATTGCGATCGTCAGATCATGTCGACGCTGACCATCTGAAAGCGACGGGTGTCGCTCGCCGGTCTCGACATCGATGACGTAGGCGCTCAATGCCCCGGCATCGCGGCGGAACAGTGTGTTGGAGAGCGAACAGTCGCCCCAATAGAAGCCGGCGAGGTGTAGTCGGACGAGCAAGCCTGCCAACGCGTCGAGCACCCGATCGCCGAGATACGGAATGTGCAGGCCGCGACCGGAGAGCAACACGCGGTATGGCAATGAGTAGTCGATGTTGCGAGTGATCAACAGGCCGTCGGTATCGCGATCGCGCTCGGTCACCACACCGATCACCTCGGCGGTGGGAAGTCCGGCGTCGCCGAGCTCGCGCAGCAATCGCCATTCACGCTCGGCCAGGTTGTCGGGCAGTTCCTTGACGACGTAGGTGATGCCACCGGTCTCGACCAAGCGCACAACGTGCCGGTGCAGACCGGCGACTTCGTACAAGCCCGGGATCGTCCAGTCGTCGAGTCGCTCGGTGAACGGCCAGCTCACAAGGGCGACGTGCTCGCCGGGTTTGGCGATCTGCAGTCTCATGCCGGTATCAACTCGCGCAGGAAGGCGACGAGGAATTCGGCAGGTTCCGCGTCGCGCGGCATGGGTACGACGAGTTGCTGCGAGTCGGGCTTGAAGATCGCATTGCGGGACAACCGTTGCAGACGCATCTCCGCGCTGGTCTTCAACTTCAGCGGCGCGAGTCTCGCCTGGCTCGCCGCCATCGACACGTCGCGTAGGCCGAGCCGGTGGCACTCGGCGCGGAGGTAGCCGACGTTCAGCAGCGCGTCCGCGGGTTCGGGCACCGGTCCGTAACGGTCCTCCCATTCGGTGCGGATGTCGTCGACCTCGGCTGCGGACGTGACCGCTGCGAGCCGACGATATGCCTCGAGTCGAGACTCCTCTTTGGCGACGTAGTCGGTCGGGAGATAGGCGTCGGTCGGCACGTCGAGCTTGAGCTCGCTCGGCTCCTTCGGAGGCTCGCCTTTCATCTCGCCGACGGCTTCGGTCACCATCTGGCAGTAGAGGTCGTAGCCGACCGCGGCGATGTGCCCGCTCTGCGATTCGCCGAGCAGGTTGCCCGCGCCTCGAATCTCGAGATCACGCATGGCGATCTTGAAACCGCTACCGAGGTCGGTTGCCTCGCCGATGGTCCGCAACCGCTCGTACGCCTCTTCGGTCAGCCGCGCGTCTCGCGGATGGAACAGGTAGGCGTACGCCCGCGACCCGCTGCGCCCCACTCGTCCGCGCAGCTGGTGCATCTGTCCGAGGCCGAGCAGGTCCGCCCGCTCGACGACGAGGGTGTTGACCGTTGGCATGTCGATGCCGCTCTCGATGATGGTGGTGCACACCAGCACGTCGTACCGGCCCTCCCAGAAGTCGACGACGATCTGCTCCAGCGAGCCCTCGTCCATCTGCCCGTGGGCAACGGCGATTCGGGCCTCGGGCACCAGTTCGCGCAATCGCTCAGCTGCATGCGAGATCGTCTTGACGCGGTTGTGCACCCAGAACACCTGGCCCTCACGCAGCAGCTCGCGGCGCAGAGCCTCGATGGCAACTCGTTCGTCGTACTCGCCGACAAACGTAAGGATCGGCTGCCGATCAGCCGGGGGTGTCTGCAGCAGCGACAGGTCGCGTATGCCCACGAGACTCATCTCCAGGGTTCGCGGGATCGGCGTGGCGCTGAGGGTCAGCACGTCGACGTTGACCTTCAGCTTCTTCATCGTTTCTTTGGCCTGCACGCCGAAGCGCTGTTCTTCGTCGACGATCAGCAACCCGAGGTCCTTGAAGGTGACGCCCTCCTGCAAGAGCCGGTGCGTTCCGATGACGCAGTCGACCTCGCCAGTGGCCAACCCGTCGATCACCCGCTTGGCCTCCTTGTTCGTCAAGAAGCGGCTGAGCGTCTCGACGCGGATCGGGTAGCCCGAGAATCGATCGGCGAACGTGTTGCCATGCTGGGTGACCAGCAGCGTTGTCGGTGCCAGCACTGCTACCTGTTTGCCGTCCTGGATCGCCTTGAAGGCGGCGCGGATGGCGACCTCGGTCTTGCCGAAACCCACGTCGCCGCACAGCAAGCGGTCCATCGGATAGGGGCGCTCCATGTCGACCTTGACGTCGTCGATCGCCGTGCGTTGATCAGGAGTTTCGACGAACGGAAAACCGTCTTCCATCTCGGATTGCCACGGAGTGTCGCTGCCGAAAGAGTGGCCGGTGGCATTGACGCGCTTCTGGTACAGAACCACCAGTTCTTGGGCGATCTCGCGCACGGCGCTGCGCACACGTGCCTTGGCCTTCGCGAAATCGGCGCCGCCGAGTCGATGAAGTGTCGGCGCCTCACCGCCCACGTATTGGCGAAGCGAGTCGATCTGGTCGCTGGGCACGTACAACTTGTCGCCGCCTTTGTACGCCAGCAGCAGGTAGTCGCGCTCGATGCCGCCGATCGTGCGTTTGACCATGCCCTCGTACTGCCCGACACCGTGCTGGTAGTGAACGACGTAGTTACCGGGCTTCAGGTCTTCGAAGAAGCCCAGTCCCTGCCGCTTGCGCGGTCGCGGCTGACGATGCGTACGTCTGCGGCCAGTGAGGTCACCTTCGGCGAGGATCGCCAGCTTTGCCTCCGGCAACGAGCAGCCGCGGTGCAGGGGAGCAGTGACGACGTATCCACCCGGCTTGGTCAGATCCATCGTTGGCGTGGCGATGGTGAAGTCGAGCCCACGGTCGCGTAGCAGTTCAGCAAGGCGTGCGGCGCTGCCGATGCCATCGGCGGCAACGATTACGCGGTACTTGTCGGCGATCATCTCGCTGAGGCGCTTGGCCAGTCCCTCGCCATCGCCGACGACCGGGCCCCATCCGGTGGCTTGCACCATTGGCGCGTCGGGATTCTCCGGGGTCGAGCTCAGGGTCCACATCGACTGCGTGGTGTCGAGGAGTCGATTGGTGCCGGCATGCAACCGTGGAAACTTGCGATCAGCATCGCGGGCCCAAGTGGAGGCCAGCGTGCGGGCCAGGTCGTCCTCCTCGGCGAGCAGGTCGTTGGCGCGGTCGCGCATGCGCCGCGGCTCGATCAGAGCGACCTTGCCCGAGGAGGGCAGGAGGTCGGTGATCAGCGTGTCACCGTCGACGAGCCACGGCAGCCAACTCTCCATTCCGTCGAAGACCGTGCCTTCGGCGAGGCGTTCCCATTGCTCGCGTCCCCAAGGCTCATCCGCGATCAACGTCGCGGCGCGGGTGCGTACGGCTTCACTGGGCAGCAGCTCGCGCGCCGGGAAGATGTGCACCTCAGTGAGGTCGTCGGTGCTGCGTTGATCGTTGACAGTGAACTCGGTCAACCGGTCGACCTCGTCGCCCCACAGGTCGATACGGATCGGCGCATCAGCAGTCGACGCGAAGACGTCGATGATCGCGCCGCGTCGGGCAACCTCGCCGCGGTGTTCGACCAGGTCCTCACGCCGATAGCCGAACCCGATCAACGTGTCGAGCAGTGCATCCGGATCGATCACGTCATTCGGTCGGACAATGATCGGCTCGACGTTGATGGCCTCGGGGCTCAACCGCTGCAACAAGGCCCGCACGCCGGCCACGATGATGCGAGGCGACCGAGTATTTGACGCGCCCCCGGGGTGGCCGGAAACACTCGTTTGCTGGTTCCGCAGGCGCCACAGCACTTCCATGCGGCGGCCCATCGTTTCCACACTCGGGCTGATTCGCTCGAATGGCAGCGTCTCCCACGCCGGGAAGAGCACCACCGACTCGGGCGGCATGAACTGGCACAGGTCGTCGTACAGCTGACCGGCGTCGGTCCCGGTGGGGGTCGCCACGAGCAAAGGGCTGCGGTCGCCGAGCTGGGCCAGAGCTGCGATGGTGACCGCTCGTGCAGATTCAGGTACCGCGACGAGCGCGGCGGGGCTGCCAAAGGCCTGGGTCAGCCCGGTGTCATCGCGTAAGAGTCGCGGAAGGGTGGCAAGCGAGGCGAGCGACATGTCGGCAGTTCAGGGTATCGGTGCTGATGTAGTGCCCTACCGCAGACGGCGTGACACAGGTCAACCGCCGTTGAACTGACGCATCGCCGCGTCCGGGCCGTCCGCCAGCAGCACTTCCACCGCGTCGGCGGCGAGGACGATGGACACGTCGAGCAGCTCGCGCTCCGCCTTGGGCAATCGCGACAGCACGTGGTTCGCACCGCGCTCCTTGGACGGCGGCTTGCCGATGCCGAGCCGAACTCGGACGTAGTCCTGCGTCTTCAGATGCTGGGTGATGCTGCGCAACCCGTTGTTGCCGGCAAGTCCGCCGCCAACTTTGACGCGCACGACGCCGGGCGCCAGGTCGAGCTCGTCGTGGACCACGATGAGTTGTGGAGGATCTCGATCGGCAAGATCGGCCTCGGCTAGCAGGTCCAGCTTGTGACGACGCATCAAGGCTCCGACGGCTTGGCCGCTGTCGTTCATGTATGTCGTCGGAAGCGCCAGGATGACCCGTCGACCGGCAATCCGAACGTCGGATACCAAGGCCTTGTCACGCCCAGCTTTGAACTTCCCGCCGGCGCGTTCGGCGAGTAGGGCCACCGCTTCGGCGCCGACGTTGTGGCGCGTGCGTGAATATTCCTTGCCCGGGTTTCCCAACCCGACAACCAGCGCGTCGATCACGCGGGGTCAGGTCATTCTGGGCGGGCGGCGGCGGCGGTGTCGCCGTCGGCGGCCGGGGCGGCCTCACCCTCGTCTTCGCCTTCTTCTGCCGCCGCAACGGGCTCTTCTACCTCGGCCGCTGTGGTCAACACGGTGACGACGGCCATGTCGGGATCACCCAAAGCCGTCACACCGTTCGGCATCGGGATGTCTGACAGGCGGATCACGGTGTCGGGCTGCATGTCGGTGATGTCGATGACGAATTCGTTTGGCATGTCGGTCGGGGTGCAGCTGACCTCGATGGAGTCGACGGTCGGGTCGACGAGGCCACCCATCGCAGCCACTGCCTTGGACTCGCCTTCCAGGCGTAGGGCAATGTGAACAGTGATCTCCTCGTTCATGTTGACCTGGAGAAAGTCGATGTGGTTGACAGTGCGGCGGATCGGGTGACGCTGCATCTCCTTGACGACTGCCGGGTAGCTGTTGCCGCCGACCTGCAGGGCCAGGACGGTGTTGACCCCGGCTGGGCCGCTGAGCGCCAGACGGAACTCACGGCGCTCCACTGTGACGCTGATCGGCTCCATGCCGCGGCCGTACAGGATGCCCGGGATGTGCCCCTCGGCGCGCAGGCGGCGAGCGATAGGCGTACCCGAACCGGTGCGGGGTGAAGCGGTGAGTGTGGTCTGCGACATGACGGGGCCTCGAAACGATCTCTTCTTGGGCAGTGCGATCTAGAACGGGTGGCAAGCCTAGCGGGGGCCGTCCTGGTAACAAACGGGGCGTCAGCCCTGGTTCTCGCCGCCGAAGATCTCGCTGACGCTGGTGTCGTCGAACACCGCGTTGAGTGCGTCGGCGATCAGCGGTGCGATCGACAGCACCTCTATCTTGTCGATCTGCTTCTCCGGCGGCAGGGGCAAGGTGTTGGTCAATACGACGCGGGTGATTGGCGCATTCTTCAACCGGTCCACAGCTGGACCGCTGAGCACCCCGTGCGTGGCCATGGCCCACACCTCGGTTGCACCGCGCTGCAGCAAGATGTCGGCGGCGCTGGTGATGGTGCCACCGCTGTCGATCATGTCGTCGGTGAGGATGCACAGGCGGCCGTCGACGTCGCCGATCACCTCTTTGGCTTCCGCCTGGTTGGTACTGCCCTTCGGTCGGCGTTTGTAGATGAAAGCCAGGTCAGCACCCAGATCTCCGAGGTGCTCGGCCATTCGGGCGGCAACCTTGATTCGTCCCGCGTCGGGCGACACGATGACGGGTTCGTGGGCATGTTGCCGCACGTAGTTCTCCAGCACTGGGGTTGCCGTCAGGTGG
>JANMRB010000127.1:0-1748 GCA_031370825.1 Ilumatobacteraceae bacterium | reverse complement strand
CAAGATCACCCATCGGCTGACACCGCTCGACGATCTCAGCGATCGTCAACGGCGATGCGTGCCCGAGGTCTTCGGTGTTGCTGTTCGACACGATGCACCTCCTGAGCAGTTGACTCCTCAAAGTGTACCCGTGGTCAACATTGGCGGTGTCGGCAGCTACGCATCCAGCCGAGCAGACAACGGTGCTCCTGTGAGACCTGTCGACTGTAACGGCCGACCGGCGAGCGCCTTCTGGTCATTCCTCACGATGCCCACAACGAGGATCATCGAAGGTGCGAAGTGCCCTGCGAGAATGAGATATGCGACGAGGGCGGCCGTGAACGACGAACCCACCCTTCTCGCTGAACTCGAGGCGCTACGCGCGGAGAATGCTCGGCTCCGTGGCCTCCTCAGATTGGATGCCCGCCATGACGACGGTCACCGTCACGCGTGGTCGCCAACATTGTTCACCCAAGTGCCGGCAACTCCAATGCTGGACTCGACTGCATCGCCTGAGGAAAAGTTGGCGTTGATGCGGTCGCTGTTTGGCGCCCGAACTGATGTGTTTGCGCTTCGTTGGGAGAACGTGTCGAGCGGCAAGGCCGGATGGTCGCCCGCTGTGCGCGGTGGATGGGCGAACAAACGGGCACGGAAGGACCACCTGCCGTTGACCGACGACGTCATCGCTCGCCACCTCCGTGGCGACGCGACGGTCGGGATATATCCACTAATGCGCGGCGATACGTGCACGCTGCTCGCGTGTGACTTCGACGGTGGGACGTGGGTTCTCGACGCGCTCGCTTACCTCGATGCCTGCCACCGCGCAGAAGTGCCGGCCGTGTTGGAGCGCTCACGATCTGGTGACGGCGCGCATGTCTGGGTGTTCTTTGACGGGCCGGTCGCTGCGGCCACCGCTCGATCATTGGGGACTTCGTTGCTGCGCGAGGCAATGACAGCCCGCGCCGAGTTGGATCTGTCGAGCTACGATCGGTTCTTCCCGTCGCAGGACTTCATGCCCACGGGATCGTTCGGCAACCTCATCGCCCTTCCCTTGCATGGTGAGCGCCTCGAGCACGGGGCGACGGCTTTCCTGGATCCGACCACGATGGAACCCTGGCCAGATCAGTGGGCCTTCTTGTCCTCGATCGCACGACTCGCACCTGACGCAGCGATTGTGCTCGCCGAGTCGCTGCGGCCGGTTGACGCCGGACCGAAGCTGACTCTTGCTGATCTGGCCCGAGCCGGTGGGCCTCCGCCTCCGCCGATCATCCGGGCACAGCTCGGCGCGGTGTTGTCGATCGAGCGGTCCGGTCTACCCCCAGCGCTCGTTGCCGCGCTGAAACATTTCGCCTCAATCCACAACCCAGAGTTCTACGAGAAGCAGCGATTGCGCTTTTCGACGTGGGATATCCCGCGGTTCATCCGCTGCTACACCGAAGACCTTGAATGGCTCCACCTTCCACGTGGTCTCGTCGAACAAGTCTCCGATCTCATCGCCAGTCTCGCCAGCCGGCTCGACGTGAAGGACACCCGACCGGAACACTCGGCCGTCGGTATCAAGTTCGTCGGTGAGCTTCGGCCGCAGCAAACAGACGCTGTCAACGCGGTCGTACCGCACGATCGAGGCGTCATCGTTGCCCCGCCCGGGTCCGGCAAGACGGTGATGGCCTGTGCGGTCATCGCCCATCACGACCGTCCGACACTCGTGCTTGTCGATCGCAAGCCTCTCCTGGAGCAATGGCGTGACCGCCTCCAGGAACACCTCGGGC
>JANMRB010000118.1:0-12938 GCA_031370825.1 Ilumatobacteraceae bacterium | reverse complement strand
CGTCCCGTGCACAGTGTCCCGGCGGCGTTCTCGCGTCTCGGCAGCGCCACGATGCCATTCGTGCCGAAGGGCGATTTCGTGACGTCGGCATGGTTCTGTGCCGGGGTGCCGATCGGCGGGGCACAACTCGGCGGTTCTGCGATCGTCGCCAACCCTTCAGAGATCACCCTGACCGGCAAGATCACGACGTTCACCGACGCGCCCGACGTTGCCGAGGTGGCGGTGCCGTTCGAGGTGCCCGCGCGAGGAACGATGGTGTTCGATCTCGATCAACTCCAGCCGGTCGGAACCTTCGTTTCCTCGATGGTGGAGATCTATGGCGGCGGCGGTTTCGTCGAACAGCGCGCCGACAGCGCGTCGGGCAGCGCCGTGTCACCGTGTTCGAACTCGACGTCGTCGACGTGGTACTTCGCCGACGGGTACACCGTGGAGGGAAGCAAAGAACAACTCGTCATCACGAATCCGTTTCCTTCGGCTGCAATCGTCAACATCCGTGAGGCGACCAGCACCGAGAGCCGGCAGCCGCAGATTCTGCAGAGCCTGCAAGTGAAGCCGAACTCGGTCCTCGTCATCAGTCAGGACCTACTGGCCAAGCGCGAGTTGGTGCTGGCAATCACGGTCACCAGCACCCGCGGCCGGGTCGTGGTCGGCAGGGCACAGGAGTACCTGACGTCGGTTGGTCGCGCTGGCTTCACGATGACACTTGGCGCGCCGTCTCTCGGCGACCAGTTCTACTTCGCCGACGGCGAGGTGGCCCCGAACGTGATCGAGCGGTACAGCGTCTACAACGCCAGCGCCACCGACGCGATCGTCAACGTGACCTTTCTCGGCCTCGACCCATCGTTGGGTTTCATCAATCCCGAACCGTTGACCGTGCCGGCCGGCAAGGTCGTCTCGTTGATCGCCGGTGATGTCGGGGTGCCCGCCGGCAGGCACGGCGCGGTCTTCTCGACAGAGACACAAGGATCGATACTCGTCGAACGTGCAATCACCCGGCAGACCGGCGACACCGTGGCGACCACCGTCGTAATGGGTGCGCCGCCTTCGTTCGCGTCGAGTCGTTGGAGCATGGCCATCGGCACCGATCTGGCTGTCGAGAACATCCTCGTCGTGCTGAATGCAACGGGGTCACCCGGAACCGTCACCGTCAAGACGCTGGGTGCCGGAGGAGAGGTGCCTGTGCCGGGCATGGAGGCGATCGATCTCCCAGCCGGCGGTGTGATCACCATCGGCGTCTCGGATCCCACCGCCCTCGGACATCCACTGATCGTCGAATCGACCCAGCGCATCTTCGTCGAGCGGCTGCTTCCACGCGACCCCGACCTGCGCGGTCGTTCAGGCTCGTTCGCCCTGCCAGGCTGAGGCCATGACCCAGGTAGTCATCGCCGGCGCTGTGCTGATCGTCGCACTGTCCATCGGCGCCGTGTTGCGGCGCAAGCAAACCATCGACGCGCCGACCCAACCGATGTTCGCGGCGCCTTCACAGATCGATCGCGCCGACTTCGAGGATGTGGAGACGCCGTGGCTGGTCGTAGTCTTCTCGTCGGCGTCGTGCGTGACGTGTGCCGATGTCGTGCGTAAGGCAAAGGTGCTGGCGTGCCGCGAAGTCGCGGTGATCGATGTCGAGCATGCAGCGTCACCGGCTCTGCATCGCAAGTACCACGTCGACGCCGTGCCGATCGCGATCGTTGCCGATCGGGCCGGGGTGGTCAGGGCCAGCTTCGTCGGGCCGATGTCGGCAACCGACTTATGGGCGGCGGTCGCCGAGGTGCGGCACCCCGGCTCGAGCCCGGAGCCACATCTCGGTCACTAGTTCGAGATCAACCCTCAGTTGATGTCGACGCCGGCGGGTGCGTCTTCGGCCGCGACGTCCTCGGCCGCCGCGACGACCTTGTCGCTTGGGCCCTCGTCCAGGCTCTCGTGCACGATTCGGGCAACCTCGCTACCGTCGATGGTCTCGCGCTCGAGCAGTGCCTCGGCGACCAGATCGAGGGCTCGACGATGCTTCGACAGCACCTCGAACGCCCGCGCCTCTTGCTCGTGCAGGATTCGGAAGACCTCTTCGTCGATCATCTTTGCGGTGTCGTCGCTGTATTCGCGGCCTTGGGTCATCAAGTCCTCGCCGAGGAACACCTGCTGGTGGCCGCTCCACGCCATGGGTCCCACTGCGTCACTCATGCCCCACTCGCGCACCATGCGACGGGCGATCATGGTTGCCTGCTCGAGATCGTTGGCTGCGCCCGAGTTGAGGTGACCGAAGACGATCTTCTCCGCAACGCGTCCGCCCATTGCCCGGCAGATGACATCGTCGAAGTACTCCTTCGAGTACGTGTGCCGTTCTTCGGGAAGGCTCCATGTGACACCTAGCGCCATGCCGCGAGGCAGGATCGTGACCTTGTGGAGCGGGTCGGCGTTGGGCAGCACCGTCGTCAAGATGGCGTGACCTCCCTCGTGAATGGCAGTTGCCCTCTTCTCTTCGCCACTCAGCACGAGGCTTTCGCGCCGCGCACCCATCACCACGCGATCGCGGGCGTTCTCGAAGTCGATCCGTTCGATCTGCTTGCTTCCCCTGCGAACCGCGAAGAGCGCGGCCTCGTTGACGAGGTTGGCAAGGTCGGCACCGCTCATGCCGGGCGTCGCCTTCGACATGACCTCGAGGTCGACGTCGGGACCCATTCGCTTGTCGCGGCTGTGGACCTTCAAGATCGCCAAGCGCTCTTCGTTCTCGGGAAGCGGGACGATGATCGTGCGATCGAAACGGCCAGGGCGCAACAGGGCGGGGTCGAGGATGTCGGGGCGGTTGGTCGCAGCGAGGATCACGATGCCCTCGCTGGTCTCGAAGCCATCCATCTCAGCCAGCATCTGGTTCAGTGTCTGCTCACGCTCGTCGTGTCCGCCACCGAGGCCGGCGCCACGCTTGCGGCCGATGGAATCGATCTCGTCGACGAAGATGATCGCCCGGCCCATCTTGCGGGCCTGCTGAAACAGATCGCGAACGCGGCTTGCGCCGACGCCGACGAACATCTCCATGAAATCGCTACCGGTGACCGAGAGGAACCCGACCCCCGCCTCACCCGCGACTGCGCGGGCGAACAAGGTCTTGCCGGTACCTGGCGGACCGACCAGCAGGATTCCTTTTGGCACGCGAGCACCTATCTCGCGGAAGCGCTCCGGCATGCGCAGGAAGTCGACCACCTCGGTGATCTCCTGCTTGACTCCGGCATAGCCGGCGATGTCGGCGAAGGTGGTCGAGGGCTTGTCTTGCGAGTAGGCCTTTGCCCGGCTTCGACCGATCGACATGACGTTGCCCATCTGCCCGGCGGCGCGGCGCTGCATCCACATGAAGAAGCCGATCAGCAGCACGAGCGGCAGGAGGAGGCTGGCCCAACTGAGCAACCAGTTGGAGCTCGGCGTCTTGGCCTCGAACTCGATTCCCTTGGACTGCAATTCGGCGCTCTGCGCGTCGTTGGGGAAGTTGTTCGGCGCGGTGCTGGTGAACTTGTCACCGTTGGCCAGTACGCCGCTGATGCTGTTGGTCGAGTTGTTGACCACGACGCTCTTGACCTGACCGTCGGTGACGAGGGACCAGAACGTGCTGAACGGCTTCTTCTCGGTGTTCGACGTCGGCCACACTCTCGGAAGGGCGAACGACAGCATCAGCACGGCGAAGAGGACAGGGATGACCCACCGTGGCCATCCACTACCGATCGGGCGTCGACCGCCGCGCTCGGGAGGCTGTTGATCGTTCTGCGGGCCACGACCGCCCGAGCGGCCGGCAGGCGGCGGGGGAGGTGGGGGAGGCAGGTTGCTCATGTCGTTATGCTACGGGCGATCGGGGCAATTGGTTCTGCAGGGCGGCATCCACCACGCGTCCCGCTTCGGCGCATAATTTGGCGCCATGAATCGGCAGTGTTCGCGTTCCGGCTGTGCGCAGGTTGCGTCGTCGACGCTCTCGTACCAGTACGGCCGGGCGATCGTCTGGCTGGACGATCTCACTGCCAGTCGCGACCCTCACGACTACGACCTCTGTGAACGCCACACGGCCCGGCTCTCGGTACCGAACGGCTGGCGATTGGAAGACCGTCGGAGCCGGCGCGTGCTGACGTTCGCGGCAACGTCACGGCGCGCCGGCTGAGGCTCTCAGGCCCCGCACGCCGGGTATCTGTCGGCTCAAGCCCGGTGCCCAGGTGTCTCCCACGCGCGTCGATCCTGACCAGGCGCGGATCAGCGCCGGGCAGGCCTTCGGGGTCTGGGCCGTCACGTGGTTGGTGGGCAACGTCGTCGGGGCGTCGATCGTTTCGGCAACGGGCTACGGGTCCGCAGCAGATTCGCCCGTGTGGGTGACGATGGTGTTGGCCACCGCGCTGTGGGCCCCGATGTTGGTGGGACTGTGGGTGCTCAGCGATCGTTACGGTCGGGCGCGCTCCGCTGGAGCTCGATCGGGTTGGAACAGTTTCGCTGATGAATATGGCCTGCGATTCAAGGTCCTCGATCTCGTCGGTGTGCCCGTCGGTGTGCTTGCCCAACTTGTCGTCGTCCGGCTCGTCTACTGGCCCTTGGAACGTGGCTGGCCGCAGACGTTCAGCCGTTCTCGACTCGAGAGGAACGCACGCGATCTCTACGACCGCGCGCATGCCGGCTGGCTGGTCGGGTTGGTGGCCATCGTGGTGATCGGGGCGCCGATCGTCGAGGAGCTGATGTATCGCGGTTTGCTCCAGGGAGCGTTGATCAGGCGTCTCAACGATGCAGTCGCTGTGGTTGCCGTAGCGGCGTTCTTCGCGGCAATCCACTTCCGCTGGGTCGAGTTCCCCGGACTGTTCGTCTTCGGCTTGATCCTCGGTGTCTGCGCGCTGCTCACAGGCCGTCTCGGGATGGGCATCCTCGCCCACCTGGCCTTCAATGCCACTGGTCTGTTGCTGGTGGCCTGGTCGTGAACAACACAGTCATGAACGACAGGGTGATGCTCTCTGCCTGTGCTGGGATGAAACAATGTCGGCCGACATGACCGAAGTAATCGACGACCCGATCGTTGCCGACGAGCTTGCTGCTCCGGACTCGATCCCGCCCGAGGCACCTCGGCGCACCTTCGGCGAGCGGATCGCGTCTCGCGTCGTGCGCCGGCCGCGCAACTGGCTCGACGGGCCGTGGACCAACGAACGAATCGCCCGCTACCTGACCGCATTGATCGTCGTCGGCGGGACGACGTTCTCGGTGTTGAAGGTCGTCCATCTCAATCTCGTGTTCGAGAACAACACGCCGACGGGTGGCGATATGGGTGCCCACGTCATGGCACCCGCATATCTGCGCGATCACCTTCTGCCGCACTTCCAGCTCAGCGGCTGGAGCAACTACTGGTACGACGGCTTCCCGCTCTACAGGTTCTACATGGTGGTGCCGGCGCTGATGATCGTGGCGTTGAACATCGTCTTCCCATACGGGGTTGCGTTCAAGTTGGTGGCGATTCTCGGTCTCGTCACCTTGCCGGCGTGCTGCTGGGCGTTCGGTCGGCTGGCCCGCTTCCGTTTTCCGATGCCGGAACTGATGGCCCTGGCCGCAACGATCTTCTTGTTCGACGAGAGCTTTTCGATCTACGGCGGCAACGTCAAGAGCACGATGGCTGGGGAGTTCTCCTTCTCGATCGCGTTGTCGTTCGCGATCCTCGGTCTCGGCGTCTTCGCTCGCGGGATGGAGACCGGGAAGTTCCGTAGCTGGGCTGCGATCCTGCTGTCACTGGCAATGCTCTGTCACGGAATCGTGCTGCTGTTCGTTGCCCTCGGCGCGGTTCTGCTGTGGGCGGTGTGGATGGATCGCACCAGGTTCATCTACGGCTTCACGGTGCTCGCCGGTGCGGTGTTGCTCAGCGCCTTTTGGGTGGTCCCGTTCCTTGCCAACCATGCCTACATGACCGACATGAAGTACCACGGTCGACCCGATGGCGTCACCGATTCGTACTGGGACATGTTTTTCCCGTGGACGACCTTCCTCGACATCCTCGTGACCGGCTTTGCCATCTTCGGATTCGTCGCCTCGGTGGTGCGACGACATCTGGCGGGCGCGTGGCTGGGGATCTGTTGCCTGGCGTTGACGGCGTTCGTCTTCCTGGCCAAGAACTCGCTTCCGATCATCGGCCTGCTGTGGAACCCCCGGCTCCTGCCGTTCTTGTACCTGCTGCGGTTGATGCTGATGATGGTCGGCATCGTCGAGTTCGTCGAGGTCGTCGTCCGCGGCGCTCGCGGCCGGGTCTCTCGCGACAGCATGTGGAAGGTCGGCTTGGGCACGGCAGGCGTTGTCAGTGTTGTCGTCTTGGTGATGGAGCTGTTCTTGTTCCAGCAAGTGCCGGGTGGGCGGACCATCACTCAGCACGGCAAGGCGGTCTACGCGTGGGGCATCGGCGACTTCAATCCGATCACGCTGTCTCCCACTGCAAAGGACGCGCAGAGCGACGGGTGGACTCGCTACAACTTCATGGGCTACGAGGGTCGCGACGCCTACGGCGAGTACAAGGCGCTGATCGACCGGATGAAAGCCCTCGGCTCTGACACCACGCATGGCTGTGGGCGGGCGATGTGGGAGAACAACGGCGACAACGGCCAGTACGGCACGACGATGGCGTTGATGCTGTTGCCTCACTGGACCGACGGCTGCATCGCGAGCATGGAGGGATTGTTCTTCGAGGCCAGCGGGACCACCCCCTACCACTTCGTGACGGCGGCGGCCGTCAGCAGCAACAGCTCGAACCCGGTTCGCGAGTTGCGATACGACGACAACGATGATTCCAAAGGCGTTCCGTATCTGCAGACGCTCGGCGTCAAGTACCTCATGGTCTTCACCGAGAAGGCCAAGGTGGAAGCCGACAAGCGAGACGAACTGACCAAGCTGGCGACTGTGGGTCCGTGGAACATCTATCAGGTGGCCGGCAGCGACCTGGTCGTTCCGCTGACGACGCAACCGGTGGTGGTTCACCCCCGCAGCGGTGACCAGCGCGAACGCAATCTCGAATTGGGGATGAGCTGGTTCCAGCATCAGGACGAGTGGGCGGCGATACCTGCCGACAACGGCCCTGCTGCTTGGCAGCGCATCGATGTCGCAGTCGACCCGTCGCGCAGCGACGGCCTCGCGCCCGGGGCGTCGGGTCGCAAGATCGACGTCGTCCAACCAGTCCAGCCCATCAAGCCGAAGGCACTTCCCGCAGTCAAGGTTTCGAACGTGAATCTCGGTGATCAGGATCTGAGCTTCAGCGTCGATCAGATCGGCGTGCCTGTCCTGGTCAAGATCAGCTACTTCCCCAACTGGCACGCCAGCGGTGCGGAGGGGCCGTATCGCATCGCTCCCAACCTGATGGTGGTCGTGCCGACTTCCAAGAACGTTCATCTCACCTACGAACGGTCGAACCTCGACTATCTCGCGTATGTCTTGACCTTCCTCGGCATCGGTCTGTTGATCTTCATGAGGATCCGTGGCGACGTGCGACACGCCAACACCCACCCGTTCGGCAATGAGTCGGAACCGATCGCGTTCCCGTGGGACGACTGGGATTCGCCGTCCGATGAGGTGCTCGTCGACCCCACGCCCTCGGAGCGCTGGCAACCCGATATGGACGATCCGGATGGTCCGCTCGAGACCGATCTCGATGCAGAGTCGCTGGTCTGGGCCGCGCCGGCCGAGCATCCGGACGACTCCGGCCCGCCTAGCGCTAGCCTCTAGGCCCCATGTCCTCGACCAACCCACAGGTGCTGGACGCCATCGTCAAAGCGTACGATGTGCGTGGCACCGTCCCCGATCAGCTCAACGCTGACGTCGCCCACGCCCTCGGTGTCGGCTTTGCCCGATTCGCCAAGGCACAACGCGTGTTGGTCGGACGCGACATGCGACCATCGGGGCCCGAACTGGTTGACGCGTTCGTGCGCGGCGTGCTCGAGCAGGGTGTCGATGTGGTCGACCTCGGACTGACCTCGACGGACCTCGTCTACTTCGCGGCCGGCACCCTCGATGCCCCCGGTGCGATGTTCACCGCATCGCACAACCCGGCGCAGTACAACGGCGTCAAGTTCTGCCTCAGCGGCGCCCGCGCCGTCGGCCAGGACACCGGCCTCGCCGAGATCAAATCCGTGGCCCGCGAAGTGTTGGACGGCAAGGGTCCGTTGCCCGCGTCACGCTCTGGTTCAGCGACCAGTCGCAACCTGCTCAGTGCCTTCGCCGATCATGTCGTGTCGTTCATCGACGCTTCGTCGATGCGCCCCATGCGAGTCGTCGCCGACACTGCCAACGGAATGGGTGGTCTCGTGGTACCCGCGGTGTTCGAGCGTTTCCCGCAGATCACGTTGGAAGTGATGTACGGCGAGCTCGACGGCACGTTCCCCAACCATCCCGCCGACCCGCTGCAGCCCGCCAATCAACGCGATCTGCAGGCGCGAGTCGTGTCGGGTGGGTTCGACGTCGGACTGGCATTCGACGGCGACGCCGACCGCGTCTTCGTCGTCGACGAGGCCGGTCGCGGGCTCAGTGGTTCGACGACGACTGCGTTGCTCGCAGCCGCGGTCCTGCGGTCTCATCACGGTGCGACGGTGTTGCACAACCTGATCTGTTCGAAGGCGGTGCCGGAGGTGATTCGCGAGAACGGCGGCGTCCCGGTGCGCACGAAGGTGGGCCACTCCTTCATCAAGCAGATCATGGCCGAGACCGGCGCGGTGTTCGGCGGCGAGCATTCGGCCCACTACTACTTCCGCGACAACTTCGGCGCAGACTCCGGACTGATCGCGTCGGTCATCGTCCTCGACGAGATCAGTCGCGCCAACACCGTGTTGTCCGTCGTGCGCAAGCCGTTCGAGCGGTACTCAGCGAGCGGCGAGATCAACACTCAGGTTGGCGATCCGACCGCGGTGATGGCTCGAGTCGCCCAGCAGTTCGCGGATCAGCAACAGGACACCCTCGACGGTCTGACGGTCGATTGCGGTTCATGGTGGTTCAACCTGCGGCCATCCAACACCGAGCCGTTGCTGCGACTCAACCTCGAAGCAACTACCCGTGATGAGTGCAATCAGCGAGTGGCCGAAGTGCTGGCCCTGGTCACGAGCACATGACATGAATATGAGAGGATGAGGACGATGGCGCTCGATCCCCGTTTGCTCGCTGTCCTTGCCTGCCCGCAGGACAAGGGCCCCTTGTACTACCTCGGCGATGCCGACGGCCTCTACAACCCCCGGTTGCATCGCAGGTACGAGATCCGCGACGGAATACCGGTAATGCTGATCGACGAAGCGGTCGCCGTGGACGACGCCGAGCATCAGGCGATCATGTCTCGAGTGAGCAGCGAAGGCCTGTCGCCGACGTTCGCCGCGTGATCATGCCGCGTACAGATCTGGAGCCACCGTGGGATACGCTCACACCATGAAGTCAGGGCGTCACATCGCGCGGTTGACGGCTGCCACCATTCTGATCATCGGAGCGGGAGCCGTTGTCGTGCCAGGCAATGCAACACCGGTCCAGGCGGCCACCTGCGCGGCGGGCTCGCTGTGCGGCGGGGGAGAGTTCCATCCGCTGACCCCTGTTCGAATCTTCGACTCTCGCCCAGGTCTGGCGATCAACGATGTTGCTCCCGCCGGCGCCAAGTCGCTCGCAGCGCCCGCTCCGGCCACCTTCGACATCGGCCTGCTCGGTCTCGGCGGTATCCCTGTGACGGCCGCCGACGTGCTGGCTGTCGTTGTCAACATCACGGTCACCGAGCCTGGCGCCAGCGGTTACCTCGAGGCGTACGGCAAAGGTGCGAAGCCTGCCGTGCGCACGTCGCTGATCAACTTCGGGCCCAACCAGACGGTGCCCAACGTGGCGATCGTCCGCCCGGGCACGGATGGCCAGCTCGAGATCGGCCTGTTCGGCCAGAGTGGTACCGCCCAGGTGCTCGTCGACGTGTTCGGCTGGTTCTCGACCAGCAGCAACACTGACACCGCTTCCGTCGGTGGGGCACGGTTGATTCCCACGACGCCATCGCGCGTGCTCGATACCCGCGACGCGACGGGCCGCGCCGGCGCCCCTGCCGGTCCGTTGACGCAGGGCCAGACCATTGACCTGCAGGTGCGTGGAGTCGACGGCGTCAACCCGACAGTCACAGACGTCGTACCCGATTCGCCGAACGTCAGTGGCGTGCTCCTCAACGTCGTGGGCATCACCGCTAGGGCCGGCGGCGCATCGACCTACCTGTCGGTGGTACCCGATCCCGTTCCGGACGGCCAAACTCCGACAACATCGAACCTCAACCTGGCCGACGGTGTCATCAAGGCCAACCTCGTGTTCGTCCCGGTCAACGCCGACGGCAAGGTGCGCATCTTCAACTTTCACGGCTCGACCGATGTCGTCGCCGACGTGGTCGGCTACTTGCTCAGCGGCCAGGATGCCATAACCCGCAAGGGTCGGGTCGTTCCGCTGTCGTCGCCGTACCGCACGTTCGACACCCGCGACGCCCAGTGGGGCGGTGTAGCTCTCGGGCCGGGTCAGGCCGAGGACTGGAGCTTCTCCGAGTTCGCTGCTTCTGTTGCGATCGGGCCGGATGCGGTGGGCAACCAGTTGGCCGTCATCGGCAACCTCACGTCGGCAGAGCTCAAGCGTCAGTACCTGGCACAGCCCGCGGCCTCGTTCCTGACGGCATACCCGACCGGCGGCACGCGCCCGCTGTCGTCCAACCTCAACACCGTCGAGGGCCCGCCGGTCCCGAACATGGCGGTGCTCACCTACGGAGCCAGCGACACGTTGCGCGTGTACAACCTGGCCGGCTACGCGCATTACCTCTTCGACGCGTCTGCCGTCGTTCTGGACAACTAGGACAACTAGACTGTCAGGACCCCACGGGCTGATCTGAACGTTGCCAGCTGGCACCGGCCCGAACACCAACTGGCACTGCCGTGCCTGCTCTTAACCTGTGGAGGAACCTGTCATGACTTCGTCACTCGCGGCGCGCCGCGACTACCGCGTCGCCGATCTCTCGCTCGCACCGTTCGGTCGCAAGGAGATCCATCTCGCCGAACACGAGATGCCCGGCCTGCGCGCCTTGCGCAAGGAGTTCGGGCCGTCGAAACCGCTGGCCGGTGCGCGCATCTCCGGCTCGCTGCACATGACCATCCAGACCGCGGTGCTGATCGAGACGTTGGTCGAGCTCGGCGCCGAGGTGCGCTGGTCGAGTTGCAACATCTTCTCGACGCAGGATCACGCCGCGGCGGCGGTCGCTGTCGGTCCGGAGGGCACCATCGAAGACCCCAAGGGTGTCCCCGTCTTCGCGTGGAAGGGCGAGACGCTGGAGGAGTACTGGTGGTGCACCGAGCAGATGATGACCTGGCCGCCCAACAGCCTCACCGGTGAGGAGCAGGGTCCCAACATGATCCTCGACGACGGCGGCGACGCCACGCTCCTGCTTCACAAGGGTGTCGAGTACGAGAAGGCGGGCGAGGTGCCCGACCCGACCTCGGCGTCGAACCCCGAGTTGGCGCTGGTGCTCGGGCTCCTGCAGCGATCGCTGAAGACCGACCCGAAGAAGTGGACGCAGATGGCGGCGCGGATCAAGGGCGTCACCGAGGAGACCACGACGGGCGTCATGCGCCTCTACAAGATGCACGAGCGCGGTGAGCTGCTGTTCCCGGCGATCAACGTCAACGACTCGGTGACGAAGAGCAAGTTCGACAACCTGTACGGCTGTCGTCACTCGCTGGTCGACGCGATCTGCAGGGCGACCGACGTGATGCTCGGCGGCAAGGTGGCCGTGGTGTGCGGGTACGGCGACGTCGGCAAGGGCTGCGCCCAGGCGCTGAAGGGCCAGGGCTGCCGGGTCATCGTCACAGAGGTCGACCCGATCAACGCGCTGCAGGCGGCGATGGAGGGCTATCAGGTCACGACGCTCGAGGATGTAGTCGGTTCAGCCGACATCTTCGTCTCGGCGACCGGCAACGATCACATCATCACCGTCGATCACATGCACCAGATGAAGCACAACGCGATCGTCTGCAACATCGGCCACTTCGACAGCGAGATCGACATGGCCGGCCTGGCTCGCAGCGGGGCCACCCATGACCAGTTGAAGCCCGGGACGGATCTGTGGTCGTTCCCGGATGGCCACGCGATCATCGTTCTCGCCGAGGGCCGTCTGGTCAACTTGGGATGTGCCACCGGCCATCCGAGCTTCGTGATGAGCTGCTCGTTCAGCAACCAGGTGATTGCCCAGATGGAGCTGTTCGACAACGTCGAGCAGTATCCGCTGGGCGTGCACGTGCTGCCGAAGAGGCTCGACGAGAAGGTGGCCGCATTGCACCTTGACGCCCTCGGCGTGAAGTTGACCAAGCTCACCGACGAGCAAGCCGAATACCTAGGCGTCGAACCGTCAGGCCCCTTCAAACCCGCCCACTACCGCTACTAGTTACGTGGTCGGGACTGGTCTCCGCCCAGGTGGTCACTGTGCGGACCATTTGGCTGCCCGCGTTAGACGGCTGGGTCAGCGCTCGCGCTCTCCTCGCCGCCTCGGCGGGCCCGGCCCGTCGCCCGCAGCTTCCTGGTAGCCGCGTTTGGCGTTTGCGGACCCTATACGGGTCCTTCGGCTCCATACGCATTGGTGGTGGGAAAGCGTTTGTAGCCTGCGGACCCTATACGGGTCCTGAGGCGCCAAACGCTGAGTCGGGCCACGGCGCAGTCACTGCTGACGGCCGTACCGGCCCGCTGCGGTGACAGCGTGGGTGGCGAGGTGGTCCTGTGGGGACCATTTCGCTGCCCGCGTTAGACGGCTGGGGTTAGCGCTGGCTCGGTGGCCATCGCCAGGCGCGGGATGAGGACGTGGATCATCGGGCCGATGCCGAGCATGAACGCCAGGGTGCCGACGCCGATGTGACCACCGAGCGCGATGCCGATCGCCATCACGACGGCTTCGAGAACGGTTCTGGTGACACGCACGGAGTAGCCGCGCG
>JANMRB010000053.1:0-11415 GCA_031370825.1 Ilumatobacteraceae bacterium | reverse complement strand
GAGCAGACGGATGGTGACGGGCAGGCCGTCCATCGCCTCGAGGATCTCTTCGAAGTCGATCTGCTGCACCCGGCCCAGTTCTTCCATCGACGCTGCCTCTTCGGCGACGGTGTCGGCCAGGATCATCTCGCGCACGACGGGGAGACGATCGGGGGCCAGGAACATGTGCTCGGTGCGGCACAACCCGATGCCTTCGGCACCGAGCTCGCGGGCATTGGTGGCGTCTTCGCCGGTGTCGGCATTTGCGCGCACTGCCAGCTTGCCCTTGCGGACCTGGTCTGCCCATTCGAGGATCGTGGTGAACTCTTTCGGTGGCTCCGCTGCCTCGAGCTTCATCTCGCCGAGCACCACCTCACCGGTGGTGCCGTCGAGCGAGATGATGTCGCCTTCCTTGACGACGACATCGCCGACGGTGAACTGCTTGCCATCGATCTTGACCATGTCGGCGCCGACGATTGCCGGTGTGCCCCACCCCCGAGCGACGACGGCTGCGTGACTGACCAAGCCTCCGCGCGCGGTGAGGATGCCTTGGCTGACCATCATGCCGTGCACGTCTTCGGGGCTGGTCTCGCTGCGAACGAGGATGACCTTCTCGCCGCGTTCATCCGCATCCGCGGCGTCGTCGGCGGTGAAGTAGACCTTGCCGACTGCAGCGCCGGGTGATGCCGCCAAACCCTTGGCGATGACCTTTCCCTTGCCGGCGAACTGCGGGTGCAGCACCTGGTCGAGGTGATCGGCCGCAACGCGCATGATCGCCTCATGCTTGCTGATCTTCCAACGAGCCTTGCCTTTGCCAGAGCCCTTGGTCATGTCGACGGCCATCTTCAGCGCCGCTGCACCGGTGCGCTTTCCGACGCGCGTCTGCAGCATCCACAACTTGCCCTGCTCGATCGTGAACTCGGTATCGCACATGTCTGTGTAGTGCCGCTCGAGTCGATCGAAGATGTTGATCAGCTCGGCGTGGATCTTGGGGAAGTGTCCCTTCAGATCGTCGAGGTCCTCGGTGTTGCGAATACCGGCGACGACGTCTTCCCCTTGGGCGTTGATCAGGAAGTCGCCGTACGGCCTGTCCTCTCCGGTCGCCGCGTTGCGGGTGAAGCCGACGCCGGTTCCGCTGAGCTGATCACGGTTGCCGAACACCATCGCCTGCACGTTGACAGCGGTACCGAGATCGTGGCTGATTCGCTCACGCACCCGATAGGCGATGGCACGAGCACCGTTCCAACTCTGGAACACGGCCTCGACGGCACCACGAAGTTGCTTCGTCGGATCTTGCGGGAACGCCTTGCGGGTCTCGGCCCTGACGACCTTCTTGTAGTGCTGGCATAGGTCCTTCAGCGCCTTGGCGGAGAGCTCTGCGTCGCTCTTGACGCCAGCCGTTCGCTTGGCTTCCTCGAGAGGATGTTCGAAGTGCTGACCATCGATCCCGAGCACGATCCGTCCGTACATCGAGATGAAACGACGGTAGCTGTCGTACGCAAATCGCTCGTTGGACGTCACGGCTGCGAGACCCTTGACGCTGCTGTCGTTGAGCCCGAGGTTGAGGACCGTATCCATCATCCCGGGCATCGAGAACTTGGCGCCCGAGCGCACGCTGACCAACAACGGATCCGCTGCGTCGCCCAGAGTACGGCCCATCGCCTTTTCGAGCTTGGTGACCTGCTTGGCGATCTCGGCGGACAAGCCGTCAGGCCATCCACCTTTCATGTACGCCCTGCATGCGTCGGTCGAGATCGTGAATCCCGGCGGGACCGGCAGTTTCAAGACGCTGGTCATTTCCGCCAGGTTGGCGCCTTTGCCACCCAGGAGATCCTTGTACTCCATGGGTGAGCGGCGGTGTTTGTGATCGAAGGAATAGACGTAGGGCACGAGAGACGAGTCTACGGGGTCGTCACCGGTGGGAGGGAGTTTCGGGGTGCGTAGGCTCTGCGAATGGAATCACAACCGGCGTTTCGGCTGTTCGGGTTTCCCGTTCACGTCCGCCCCGGTTTCTACATGCTGATGGTGGTCGTTGTGATCGTCAACGGCCCCGACCTCGGCATATGGCTTGCCGGCTTCATCGCCGGGTTGACGTTGCTGCACGAGTTGGGCCACGCCTTGGCAGCCCGGGCTACGGGCGCCAAGGCCGAGATCTCCCTCGACTTCCTCGCCGGCTACGCATCCTTCGTTCCCACGCGCCCATTGAAACGTTGGGAGCGTGCTGGCATCAGCTTCGCCGGTCCCGCGATACAGATCTCGGTCAGCGTCCTTGCGCTGTGGGCGATGGGTGTTCACCCCCTGCATCCCGGTGTCGGTGCCTCGAACGCCGCCCGCGCCCTGTGGTGGGCCGGCCCTGTGATTGGGCTGTTCAACTTGCTGCCGATCCTGCCGTTCGACGGTGGAAACATCGTGCTCGCCGGCCTCGAGGTCTTCTTCCGCAAGAGGGCCAGGATCGTGATGCTCTACGCAAGCTTGGCCATCACCGTTGGCGGTGGGTTGTGGCTGCTGAGCCAACCTCGCTTCGGCTCGATCGCGATCTACGCCGCGATCTTTCCGCTGATGGCCCAGATCCAGATGCTGCGTGCTTACAGCGAATCCAAGCAGCCCAGCGGGCAAAGCGCTGCGGCGCTCGCCGAGGCGGCGGCGTGGCGCGACGGCGATTTGTCGCGAATGCTTCCCGGCCAGATCCCCTCACCCTGGTTCCGCGCCAATCAGCAACTCCGCCAGACCGGCCCCGACCTGGCGCGAGCTGTGTTGATGGACTCCTTCTCATACACCGGTCAGCCCCAGTGGCTGCCACCCGACGCTGCCGACGACCAGATATTGGCGAGGCTCGTCGCCCTGCTCCCCCGGCCCCTCCCGACGGGCAATCCCGAATCCGAGCAGGCCCTCGCCGACATCCTGATTCGCCTCGGCGACTACGACACCGCAGCCCACTACGCAGCCGAGTCGTACGGTCGCTCGACCTCACCGATCTCGGCGTTGGCTGTCGCTCGCAGCGCCGCGGCACTTGGTGATCGCGATACTGCGATCGGTTGGCTTCGAGCCGCCGAAAGCCTGGCCAGTCCAGCGTGGATCAGCCAGGCATTGCAGCACGCGCCGCAGCTCGCTCAGCTCACAAGTGGCCCCGCAACCGCCGGTGGTTTCGGGACGCGCTAAGTGTCAGAGATCTGCGCTGCGAGCTTCTTCGGTGCGATCAGGCAGTAGGAGGTGCGGATCAACTCGTCGACCTCCTGCCAATCTGGTGCCGCCGTTGTGAGGTCCATGCGGACCCACCCGCCACGAGCCAGATAGGGAGCGGGTGTGAATCGAGAGTCGCCGAGCAGCGCGGGAAGCTCGTCTCGATCAGCCTTCACCGTCAGGCTCCCGCCCTGGCCGGGAAAGGCGAAGATCTTCTTGCGCACCCTGAAGTTGATGTCGGTGCCCCAGGTGACCTCCTCGGTCGCCTCGGGTAGGCCCAGCGCGATCGTGCGCATCCGCTCCAGGTTCTTCGCCAATGCTGTGGCCGCAGCCATGGTGTCAGTCTCGCGTCGAGACGTCGTGCCCGCGCTTGAGGTAGGCCAGCACCTGGGTCGTGCCCACTGATGTGATCGTGCCGATCGGTGTCCCATCCTCGATCACTGCCGTGCCCGGTTCGTCGTCGCTCTGCCGAGGCAACACTGCCAGATGGCGAGGTGCGGTTGACCCGCGGCTGTCCATGCGCTCGACCAACTCCTGGCCCGGGTAGCAGCCCTTCGTGTAGCTGACGGCGACCTCTGCCAACCCGGTCTCGGCGGGAATGGTTTCGCCAGGGACGATTTCGGCGCCCATCTTCGGCCACGCGGCGGCGATTCGTTGGTCGTCGTCGACCTCGACGGACCCGGCGGCCCGGTCGCGCGCTTCCACCGTTGCCTTGACGCGGATCTTGAATCGATTGAGGCGTGCTTCGAGCAGCGGGCCGAAGCCCGGATCGGTGTCGAGCTCGAAGGATTCGTCGCCCACCATCGTCACCCGCGCGAGGACATCGACCTTGCCCGTCGGTTGCAACAGAAAGGTCCAACGTGCGTCGCCCACTGCCATCCCACGAAGGTCCTGTGAAGCCTGCGACTGCAGATACGTCGCTGCGTCAGGACCCTCGATCACAACGACGTCGCGTCGGTCGCCGAGCCAACTGGTTTCCATCTGCACAGTGTCGCAGCCGGACCAACGGATGCCACACTGTGGTGATGGCAGATCTCGATCGCGTGGCCGTGCGTGTGTCCGACGGCCTCCGCACAACGTTGGCCAAGGTCAACACGTTGGCGCTCGGCGTGACCGCCGTCGCCGCAGCGATTGGTGCCGCCACGTTCGCCACCGGTATGTGGGTGTTCGATCGAAGCCGCCCTACCTGGATCGTGCTCGGCGGTGCGCTGTGCCTCCTACCGGCTGCCGCTGCAGTACTCGCCTGGTTCTTCGTTCGGGCAACGATCAAGGTTGCGCCTGCTCTTCTCGGCGACGTGCGCACGGCGCTGGCCGATGTGCGCAACCCGGCGAACGTGCTGATCGATTACGACAGCGGCGAACGACTGGCATCCAACAACAAGACCTTCGGTGCGCTGCAAGTCCATCTGAAGGAGCACCGCAAGGACCTGCCGGCGCTCTACCTCTGGATCCGTGCGATCTCCAGCGTTCCCGGTCTTGTGGCGATCGCTGTTCTCGGCACGCTCGGAATCGGTGGGCTCGGCACGATCCTGCTGATCGCCAGCCTTACCAAGTAGCTGCCGTCAGGCGGGGGCCCTCACGGCGGCGCGCTGGGCGGTCATGCGACGCGCCGCTGGGACGGCGGCCAGCAGCGCGGCGGCCTTGTTACGGCACTCGAGGTCTTCGTCGTCGGGAATCGAGTCTGCGACGATGCCGGCGCCGGCCTGGAACGACGCGCCGTGCGCACCGACGAACATCGTCCGAATGGCGATCGCTGTATCGAGGTTTCCACTGAAGTCGACATAGCCGACGACTCCGGCGTACGGCCCGCGCTTGACCGGTTCGAGCTCGTCGATGATCTCCATCGCCCGCACCTTTGGTGCGCCACTGACGGTCCCCGCAGGAAGCGTCGCTCGAAGAACGTCGATCGGCGTCTTGCCATCGACAAGCTCTCCGCTGACCTGCGAGGTGAGGTGCATGACATGGCTGTAACGCTCCAGCGTCATCAACTCGTCGACGTGCACGCTGCCGAACTTGGCGATTCGGCCGACGTCGTTGCGAGCCAGGTCGACCAGCATGATGTGCTCGGCAACCTCCTTGGGATTCTCCTTCAGCTCTCCTGCCATGCGTCGATCGTGGTCGTCGTCGCGTCCACGTCGACGAGTACCGGCAATGGGGCGACTTATCACCTTACGGCCGAGCACCTGAACCATCGGCTCGGGTGAGCTGCCGACGATCGTGACGTCGGGATGCCGCAGAAAGTACATGTATGGGCTCGGGTTGACCTGGCGCAGGACTCGGTAGAAGTCGAACGGATCGGCGTCGAGATCGATGTCGTACCGCTGTGAGAGAACGACCTGGAAGATGTCGCCGGCAACGATGTGCTCTTTGGCGACCTCGACGGCTTGCTGGTACATGCCGTTGCGCATCGTGCTGCGCACTTCGGGCATCTCGTCGTCGGCCTGCGGCGGGGCCACGGGTACATAGGCCAAAGGTCGGGCAAGGTCGGCAACCGCACGCTCGACGCGGCAGATGGCTGCGTCATACGCGTCGTCCAACGCTTCACCCTCAATTCCCAACACGGGCACGCTCTCGATCAGATAGACGCGTTGGCGCCAGTGATCGAACGCCGCGAGCGACCCGATCACGCTCATCGCCGCATCGGGAAGTTGACGATCGTCGTGCGGCACATCCGGTAGACGTTCGACCTCACGGACGATGTCGTAGCCGAGATAGCCCATGACTCCGCTTTGCAGCGGCGGTAGGTCGGGGATGATCGGCGCGCGGTAGATGCGCAACAGTTCATCGAGCGCGGCAAGCATGCCGCGGTCAAGTGGGACCGACGGGGGGACGTTGCCGAACGTCGTGATCAATCCGTCTCGCAATTCCAGCGTCGCGACAGGATCGCGGCCGACAAAGCTGTAGCGGCTCCATCGTTCACCGTGCTCGACAGATTCGAGCAGGAACCCCGAGCCGTCGCCGACCAGCTTTGCGTACGCGGCCACGGGCGTCTCGAGGTCCGCGAGCACCTCGGTCCACACCGGAACAACGGTGTGCTCGCCGGCCAACGAGCGGAACTCGTCGCGGCTCGGCCGCATGCGAAGTCCGCTCATTTACCGAATCCGCGGAAGAAGCACGAGTACGCGCCCGTGTGACAGGCGCCGTTGCCCTCCTGCTCGACCATGAACAGCAGCACGTCCCCATCGCAGTCGTAGTACGCCTCGCGCACGAACTGGCGGTCGCCGCTGGTATCACCCTTGCGCCACACCTCTTGCCGGCTGCGACTCCAGTACACCATCCGACCAGTTTCCAACGTGGTTCTCAATGTCTCCGCGTTCATCCAAGCGAGCATCAAAACAGTCTTCGTCTCCACATCCTGGGCGATTGCAGCGACAAGTCCCGACTCGTCGTACTTGATGCTCGACAGTTGTTGGGGAGTTGCTTCGATCCGCACACCGCTGGACATGGCCGACATGCTACGGCCAGGTCACCCCTGCGACCCTGGGATATCGGACGCAGCCGATTGCGGTGCTACAGGTACAGACCGGTGCTTGCTTCGATCCGGCTGGCGGCAACTGCATGCAGGTCACGCTCGCGGAGCATGATGTAGTCGTTACCGCCGACCTCGACCTCGTATCGATCGTCTGGGCTGAACAGCACGCGGTCGCCGACCTCGGCTGACCTCACGTTCTGACCGAGAGCCACCACCTCGGCCCACACCAGTCGCTTCGAGATCTGCGCTGTGGCCGGAATGAGGATTCCGCCAGACGAACGGCGCTCGCCGTCCTTGTCGGGGATGCGCACCAAGAGACGGTCGTTGAGCATCTTGATCGGCAGCTTCTCGTCGTGCAGGGACACGGCCGCAGGGTATCGCCGGGCGCCGCGGTTATGCCACCGCCTGATCGATGCTGGCCATGACGTCTGGCGTCAGTAGCGGAAGCACATCGATGGCAGCAAAGTTCTCGGCGACCTGGTTAGGTCGGCTGGCGCCGGTGATGACACTGGACACGTTGGGGTTGGCCGCGCACCACGCAAGGCAGCTGATTTGTCAGCCATCGTGTTCTCCTTGAGGTTGGGACGGTTCTCAGGTTGGTCCGACGGGTCGAACGGTAATACCAGCCGCGGTCATCGCAGCCTTGGCATCGGCGATCATGTGCTCGCCGAAATGGAAGATGCTTGCGGCCAGGACACCGGTTGCACCGCCTTCGAGGATTCCTTCGACGAGATGTTGCATCGTACCCACTCCCCCGCTGGCGATGACCGGCACATTGACGTTCTCCGTCACCGCTGAGGTGAGGTCGAGATCGAATCCTTCCCGAGTGCCGTCGCGATCCATCGACGTCAAGAGAATCTCGCCGGCGCCGAGCCTGGCCGCCCTCACCGCCCAGTCCAACGCGTCGATGCCGGTCGCCGTTCGTCCGCCGTGCAGGAACACGTCGAACCCGAGACCGTTGGGACGTCTCTTCGCGTCGATCGCGCAGACGCAACACTGCGAACCGAACTCTGCAGCGATCTCGCTGATCAACTCCGGTCGTTGCACGGCGGCGGTGTTGACGCTGACCTTGTCGGCTCCGGCGCGCAGCATTCGCCTGGCGTCGTCGACCGTGCGGATGCCTCCCCCGACCGTCAACGGGATGAAGACCTGTTCGGCGGTGCGGTACACCACGTCGACCAGGGTGTCGCGACCATCCGACGAGGCCGTGATGTCGAGAAAGACCAGCTCATCAGCGCCTTCAGTGTCGTAGCGGGCCGCGAGCTCGACAGGATCACCGGCATCTCGTAGACCGACGAAGTTGACGCCTTTGACGACGCGACCACTGGTGACGTCGAGGCAGGGAATGACCCGTGCGACGCGCATCAGCGCAGAGCTCTCAATGCTTCGGCAACGGTGAAGCGGCCTTCGTAGATCGCTTTGCCAGTGATCACTCCGCCGATCCCGGGTACGCGCGCCAGCACCGCGATGTCGGCCAGTGACGACACTCCCCCGCTGGCGATCACCGGTGCTGAGGAACGGGCGGCGACCGCCGTCAGGCCCTCGACGTCGGGGCCTTCGAGCATGCCGTCTCGAGCAATGTCGGTGATCACGAATGCCGTTGCCGAAGGGAACAAACCCAACGCTTCGTCGAGGGATACTCCCGACCCCTCCGTCCACCCGTGCACCGCAATCTCGCCGTCCCGGTGATCCAGTCCCACAGCTACATCGATGACGTTTGCGGCCTCGTCGACCAACTCAGGATGCTTGATCGCAGCAGAGCCCATCACGACGCGCGCCACGCCAGCCCTGGCCAACTGCCGGGCATCGCTGATCGCCCGAACCCCACCCCCTGTTTGCACACGCGCCCGACCATTGACTGCGGCGGCAATGGCAGCAACGACCGGCCGATTCTGCGGGGACCCGGACCGCGCGGCATCGAGATCAACGACATGGATCCACGAGGCACCCGCATCGGCGAACGATCGCGCGACGGCGACAGGATCTGCGCCATACACCTGCGCATTCCCATAGTCGCCCTGCGTCAATCGCACGACCTGCCCTTCATGCAGATCGATGGCCGGGTAGAGCTCGACCATCATGAGATCGTTGCTCCCGACGCGATTCGCACGAAGTTGCCGAGCATCGCTATGCCCCACGTTCCTGACTTCTCGGGGTGGAACTGCGTGGCGAAAACGTTGCCTTGACGGAATGCAGCATTGACGACCTGGCCATAGGAACACGTCGCGGCAACCGCGGCGGGATCCTCGGGAACACCGTGTAGTGAATGGACGAAGTACGCCCACGCCTCGGCCGGCAATCCGGCGAACATCGGATCATCCGGCAACGTGAGCGTCAGGAGGTTCCATTGCATCTGAGGCCGCGGAAGATCGGATCCGAGCCACTTGACGGTGCCCGGGATGACACCGAGGCCGAGGGCGGAATCATCTTCGTCACTGTTGTCGAAAAGCATCTGCATTCCGACACAGATGCCGAGAAAGGGTCGTCCGGAGTCGACCGCGTCTTCGACGGCGTCTTCGAGGTCGGCATCGCGCAAGGCGGCCATACATGCGCCGAATGCTCCGACGCCGGGTAGCACGACTGCATCGGCATCGGCGATGAGCGAATGGTCAACGGTGAGCCGAGCATCTGCGCCGCAGCGCTGCAACGCCTTCTGCGCCGAGCGCAGGTTGCCGATGCCATAATCGAGCACGGCGATCAGCGGCTGGTCGGTCATGGCCTAGAGCACGCCCTTTGTCGACGGAACCGCTGCGCTCTCGATGCGCACTGCGTCGCGGAGACACCGCGCCAAACCCTTGAACACCGCCTCGACGATGTGATGCACGTTGCGGCCGCGGCGCAACGTGACGTGCAACGTGATGCCAGCGGCCGTTGCGAACGAGGCAATGGCGTGCTCGGCCAATTGAGGATCGAACGCGGGGTTGCCGAGCGGGAGGCATTCGGGAAGTTCGACGTTCCACACGACGAACGGGCGGCCCGACAAGTCGAGCGCGACTTCGACCAACGCTTCGTCGAGAGGAAACAGACCGCTGGCGAAGCGCCGCACGCCGGCCTTGTCGCCGAGTGCCTGCCGGAAGGCCTCGCCGAGGCTGATGGCGACATCTTCCACGGTGTGATGGGTGTCGATGTGCAGGTCTCCCTCGGCCGCGATGGTCAGGTTGAAGCCACCATGCTTGCCGACTTGTTCGAGCATGTGGTCGTAGAACGGGATCCCGGTGGAGATGTCGGTCGTGCCCGAACCGTCGATCTCGATCGACAGATCGATCGATGTCTCCTTCGTCGTCCTGCGGACCGCGCCTGCACGACTCATTGCACGATCTCCTTCATCGCGGCGAGGAACTCATCATTCTCGTCGCTGGTACCGATGGTGACTCGCAAGCAGCCGGTCAGGCGCGGCCAACCCGAGCAATCGCGGATGAGGATGCTGCGCTCGAGCAGTTCATCCCACACCTGTCGACCAGGCTTGTTCCGCGGCCTGAACAGGATGAAGTTGGCGCCACTGGGAAAGACGTCGAGCGCGAGTTGACCGAGCGTTTGCGAGATGCGATCGCGTTCACTGATGATCTCGTCGACCCTGGCATCCATCTCGTCGGTGAATTGCAACGCCAGCCGCCCGGCGATCTGTTTCGCTGCGTCCAAGTGGTACGGCAGGGTGACCTTGTCGAGCTCTGCGACCAGCCACGACGGTCCGACAAGGTAGCCGAGGCGGGATGCGGCCATCGACCAGGTTTTCGAGAACGTACGGGTGACGACGAGCGGTGCCGACTCGTCGACCATCGTCAACGCCGACCACTCCGCGAACTGGGCGTACGCCTCGTCGACGACCAGCAGACCCGGTTCAGCGTCGAGCAGGGCGCGCACGTTGCCGACCGGCTCGACCAGACCAGTTGGATTGTTCGGCGAACAAAGGAACGTGACGTGCGGACGACTTTCGACGATGAGGTCGAGGGCGGTACCGAGGTCCAGTCGGAAGTCGGCGCCGCGCTCTGCTTCGATGACAGTCGCGCCCGTGAGTCGAGCAATGTGGGCGTGCAGTTGATAGGTCGGCTCGAACGTCGCCACGCGCCGTCCCGGGCCGGCGTAGGCCAGCAAGAGTGTCTGCAGGACCTCGTTGGAACCGTTGGCGGCGAACACCTGATCCGGGCGGACATGATGCGAATCCGCAATTGCAGAACGTAGAGCCGACGCACTGCGGTCGGGATAGCGATTCCACTCGACCCGCGACAATTCTGCGGCAAATGCGTCGCGCCACGCGGCGGGAGGCGCAGTCGGGGCCTCGTTGGTGTTGAGGCGAACGCGCACTTCGACTTGCGGCGAGTGATAGCCCTGCAAACCCTTCAAGTCGTCGCGTACCGTCACCAGATGCACAGTGGGCCACGATACCGACAGTGCCACAATCGAGCGAGTCTCGATTTCGCGGCGCCTCCCGCCAGAATGAGTCCATGAACGACCCAGTCGCCGCCACTCTGACGGTCATAGCCGAACACGTAGAGCGGTATCGGCAACAACTAGCCGAGGTCGGCCCCCTCAGGATTCCAGCCGGACGTGAGGATCTGCGCGCCGCCGTGGCCGAGGCAGAGCAGGGTCTGCGCAACGCCGAGCGGTTGTTGCGCCGTGCGCTCAAGCTGATCGCCTGAGATCGGTGAAAACATTGGCCCGTCAACGCGCGGCAACGGCCCCGGTGAACGGGGCCGTCGCTCTGCAATGCCAGGCGGCGGATCCCGGCATCGCCCGCAAACCAGGTGGCGGGAACCTGGTTGGTGGGGTCACTATACACCGATTCT
>JANMRB010000030.1:0-18963 GCA_031370825.1 Ilumatobacteraceae bacterium | reverse complement strand
CGATTCGCTGGGCGCCCGCCACCACGTGGGCGACCGTGGCAATCCTTCCATCGGCGACCATCAGCCCGGCGCCGTGCACCTCTGCCGTCTTGCAGCCATCGGCAACGACCTGCACTGCGGAGTCGGCAATGTTGCCGACCGGCGACTTTGACTCGGATCCGCACGAAGCAGCAAGCACACATCCCGCAAAAAGGGGAGCAGCCAGAAGGAAAAGGGCTTGGGAGGAGGAGTTCATGGCGGGATCCGACAATCTTGTCCGATCGAGATCTCCAGCTACTATCTGATGAATCTTGAAGCGTGACTACTCCTTGACCGGCGAGGATTCTCGTCGCGCCGTCGAGCTCGGTCTGTCACAAGCCCAGTGGTATCGCACCGAGGTGCCACGCAAGCGGATGAAAGAGCTGATGTACCGGCGCAACGGCCCGGCCATTCGCGACACACTGCTGTGGTTCGGTCTGCTGCTGTTGTTCGGTGGGTTGGGCGTGTACCTCTGGTTCTCGGTCTGGTCGCTGCTTTCATTCGCCGTGTACGGCGTGCTGTATGGCTCGGCGTCCGACGCACGATGGCACGAGTGCGGTCACGGGACCGCGTTCAGGACCCGATGGATGAACACCGTCGTCTACAACATCGCCTGCTTCATGATCATGCGTGACCCGACCGTGTGGCGGTGGAGCCACGCCCGGCATCACACCGACACGATCATCGTCGGACGCGATCCCGAGATCGTCGCCCATCGCCCACCGGCGCTGTGGCACATCGCCGGCGACTTCCTCGGCATCTTCGCCGTGCCCGCCGCGTTCAAGCACATGGCAATCCACGCGTCGGGGCGATTGACGGCAGAGGAAGCGACGTTCATCCCCGACACGGAGCGACCGAAGACCTACTGGACGGCTCGCGTCTGGCTGCTGATGTACGCCGGCGTCGTGGTCGCCTGCGTGATGTCGCGCAGCATCCTGCCGGCGATGGTCATCGGGCTGCCGCGCATGTATGGCGCCTGGCATCACATCGTTACCGGTCTCACCCAGCACAGCGGTCTCGCCGAGGATGTCACCGATCATCGGCTCAACAGCCGAACCGTGTACATGAACCCGTTCAGCCGCTTCGTGTACTGGAACATGAACTATCACGTCGAACACCACATGTTCCCGATGGTGCCATTCCACGCGCTGCCGGCACTGCACGCCGCGCTCAAAGACGACCTGCCGGCTCCAGCACCCAGCATCTACGCGGCGTTCGCCGAGTTCGTCCCGGTCTTGTTGCGCCAGCGCAAGGACACTCAGTACTACGTCGAGCGGCAACTGCCGCAGCGGGCCAACGCTGTCCAGATCTCGAGCTAGGCGTCGTATGCCGAGATGGATCGTGGCCTGCGGAATCGACGATGTCGACCCGGAAGACGTGATCCCGTTCGAGCACGAAGGCTGTCAGTACGCGATCTACCGGTCGCCCGACAACTCCTACTACGCCACAGATGGCTCGTGCACCCACGAGCAGACTCTGCTCGCCGACGGATTGGTCATGGATCACATCATCGAGTGCCCGAAGCACAACGGTCGGTTCGATTACCGAACCGGTCAGGGCAAGAGCGCGCCGATCCGCGTCGACCTCAAGACGTACCCGACCAAGGTCGCCGACGGAATCGTCAGCATCGATCTCGGCGACTGAATTTCACCGGAACGGCCCTCGACCTGAAGGTGAGGTCGAGGGTCAGACTTTGAGCTCGGCCAGCTCCTTCGCCAGCGGCTCCACTCGCCCGACTCGGTATGGAGCTCGCATCGAGAAGATGACCAGGTTCACGCCTGCCGCGGCGTAGTCCGCTGCACTGGCCGCCATTGCCGACGGGTCTGCTTCCTCCGGCCACATCAGATGGACCGAACGCCGGATCTCGGCAGGGTTGCGACCGACCTCGGCGCATCGCTGGTCGAGGATCTCGCTGGTGGACTGCCACTGAGCAGGGCTTTCGGGGCCGGCCATGTCCCACATGTCGGCCCACCTGGCCGCAGCCGGCAGCGTTCGATTTGGGCCTCGACCGCCGATGACGATCGGGATGCGTGACTGCACCGGCTTTGGCTCACAGCGCGCGTCGGTGAGCTGGTAGTACTTGCCACTGAAGTTGGTGAACTCGTTTGTCAGCAACGATGTGATGACCTCCAATCCCTCGTCGAAGCGGTCAAAGCGTTCTCTCAACGAGCCCAAAGGAATGCCATAGGCACGAGATTCGGACTCGAACCATCCCGCGCCGAGGCCGAGGTTGAACCGACCGCCCGAGATGTGGTCAACGGTCACGGCTGCGTTAGCGGTGACGGCAGGGTGCCGGTAGTGCATCCCGTTGACCATGCAGCCGAGCCGAAGCCGCTTGGTTGCCTGGGCCATGGCAGCCAGTACGGCCCAACTCTCGAGATGCGTCCCGTCGAGCGGGGGAGTGAGCGGATAGAAGTGGTCCATGGTCCAGGCGGACTCGAAGAGCTCGATGTCGTCGGCGGCGCGCCACACGTCGAGGAAGTCGGCCCAGGGACCGTGTTGCGGAGGTGTCTTGATGCCAAATGCGACCATGCACAAGACCGTAGATCAGCGAACAGCTCGGCCGTGCCGGATCTGAGGACCTTCCCCCAAAAATACTACGAATAGTGAGTTTGTCACCACGATAAGAGTAGGAGATGCAGCCCTCGAATCGTTAGGAACGTCTCAAACTTCTCACACTTGTGCACCCGAACCGGTGCTCACTTTATGCAATCTGTGCTGGACAGATTCGAATTTCTTCGGTGACGCTGGACTCGGTGATCTGCTCTCAATGGTAAAGGTTTCAGCAAGGTTTCTCTTGCCAAGGTACTAAGCCCTAGGTATAGTCCCGCCTCACTCTCGGTAGCGGACGGATCCGAGAGCATTTTGGACGGAAAGGGACGGGCGTGAGGGACGATTGCAATCGCGGCACATCTTTGTCACACCCTGAACCGACCACTAGTCGGTCGATTGATCGGCGCCGGAGCCTTGGGACCCACCGGGCACGACGAGAGCGGGGATGGATGATGTTGCGAAATTGGCGGAAGATGCTGGGCGCCCTGTCGGTGGTCCTGGGCATGACTGTGCCCATGGTGACCCTCTCCGGCGAGAGCGTGGTGCACGCGGCGCCCGACGGCTCGAGTGACTGCCTCGCCCAATCTCTTGGCGCATCGCTCGACACGTTGTGCGTGGAGAGCTCGACCAATGGCTCCACCACGAATCCCTACAACGTGGGGATCTACAAGGGCGACCGCATCGACGAGTTCAAGTGGATCATCAACGAGGATGACAGCACCGGCGATCCGTCGTTCACGACTGCGAACGTCGCAGCCTGTCTGCCGAGCCGAGCCAAGCCCGTTCCCGTCGCTGATCCCGCTACCAACCCTGTGCTGGCGATGTACAACACGGCCGGAGACCTTCCGCTGAGCGACTGCCCTTGGCCGTCGGTGCACGCCTCGGCCGGTCACTCGACGGTGATAGCTAGTGGTAACCAAGCTGACGTCGCCCGAATCGGCAATCTTGCCGCGCTGGGCGATCACAAGTACCTGATCTCAGTGACGGCCGGCGGCTTCAAGATCGACGGCGTGCACTTCGCGGTCGTCGGTGGAGCTCTGTCGTCGGTGAACGAAGAGGATGGAGCGCCCTTCGTCGTCACGATGAACCCGCTGCCGAAGAAGACCGCGACGCTTCGTGTGCACGTGTACAACGACAACGCCTCGACCAACGGCCAATGGGACGGTCAGACGGAGACATTGCTGACGTGTGCCGAAGCCACCCCCGCTCAGGTCGCCGGCCCCAACTGCAACGGCGCACGCGATCCACTGCGAGTAGCCGATCCCTCGACCGACATGTCCGGTTTCTCCGTCCACATCAACGACGTGCTGGCGGAAACCACTACCGATGTGTACGGAAATCCCCTGTGCACCCAGTACGTACTGGACGGGGACGGGAACGTCATGCTCAACGACGATGGAACTCCGAACCCGATCGTGTTCGACGGAGTCGATGGCCCAGCAGGCGGCGACACCGGCAACGCGCTGTCGGGAACCGAGTCCACCTGTCTTTCCGACCACTACGGCGACATCGTCATTCCCAACATGGGTCCCAACCGTTATGCGGTCACCGTTGTCCCGCCAGATCCCCGCTCGCACAACGGCGACAAGTGGGTGCAGACCACCACGCTCGAGGGTGGTCATGACTGGGACTCTTGGAACATCGAGGGCGGCACCGGCTACGACACAGAGCTGATCGTCGGCGGCGAGCGCGTGCCCCCAGTCGCTCATGGCTTCGTCAAGCTCACCCACAACGATCAGGTATGGAACGCAGCCCAAGCGGCTGGGAATGACTACGACTACTACAACGCGGCCGGAGGCTTCACCGGCGGAACTCCCGGCGTCGGCGTACTCAAGGGCGTCATCGCCATCGGCCGCGCTTACATCGGTTCCGGCGGAGGTGCGCCATTGGCCGGTACCAACTTGACCAATGCCAAGAACGACGGTCCTATCGGAGATGGTCTGATCTCGATCAGTTGCATTGCGACCTGCTCGGCGCCGACCGATACTGCTGTCTGGACGGGCCGGGCTCGCGCCGATGGCACCTTCGAGGTGCACGACCTGCAGGCGGGCGACTACACGGTTGCCTTCTGGGACGAGACCCAGAGCTACATCCTGGCCGTGCTGCAGTACTCGATCACCAGCTACCCAACCATCACCAGCGCAACCCGGATCAGCGACGGCGCCAACGACGGGCAGCTGACTCTCAACTTCGCCGTTGCCTCCGGCCTCAGTGTCGGCACGGGCATTCCCTTGGTCGGGGCCAGCAACGCGACCTGGAATGGCACGTTCGTCGTAACGAACGTCAGTCCCAACGGAATGACCGTTCGGGTCCACAAGCAAGGAACGCCGGCCACCACTGCCGGTTCAACTACCCCGCCTCAGATCAACAACACCAATGATGCCGGACCCATCTTGCTGCCAGGTTGGTTCACAGATCTCCAGGGCGTTGTCTTCAACGACCTCAACGGCAACGGCGTTCGAGACCTGGCTCCGAACGGAGAGCTCGAGCCCGGCATTCCTGACTTCGGGCTGTCCGAGCGCACCCGCGGCAACTCGCTCCAAGATCAGGGCGCCAACGTCGCCGTCACCAACGACAAGGGTGAGTACGACTTGAGCCAGGGCTACCCCTTGGGTCAGTTCCTCATCGCCGAGGCGTACAACCCCCGCTACAAGAACACCGGTTACACCTACTACACCGATAACGACCTGACACCGAAGACCGTCGTATCGGCACAGGTCGACGTCGACTTCCTACCGGTGATCGGGTTGTCGGCACACCTCGACTGGGGTGTCCAGGCATACGGCACCGGCGATGACTACTGGTCTGGCGGCGACCTCGGCGCTGCGAAGAAGAACGAGAACGGCGGGATCGTCGGCACCGTCAGCTATGACGTGACCCGTAACGAGTTCGACCCCGCCTACTCGGCGCAGGAGGACTATCAGCCCGGCGTTCCCGGCATCGCGATGCAGCTGTGGAAGACGCATAAGTCCGACGGCGTCCACGTCGACACCTACCCGGGCAGCGGTGCCGTCCAGCAATGGGGCATCCAACCGAACAGCGCGGAGTGCCCGCGCCCCGACCTGTCGCGCGGCACCAACGCTGTGACCGGGAATCAATCGTGCAAGCCGTACGACTACTACGTCACGGAGAGCTGGACCCGACCAACCGGTTGCACCGCGCTGGACGTCAACGGTCAACCACTCGCCGGTGAGCTGGCCCTGCCAGACCAAACGGCTCTTGTGGATCCTTCGCACAGTGACCCCACCCAGCCAGATTGCGTCGAAGCGCCGATGAGTGGCTTCCAGATCGGTGGTGAAGGCACGGTCGACGGCAACTACGCGCTCACCAGCTTGATCAAGCCGTCGACACTGAACGTTGCTGCCGGCACAGATCTCGAGGCCGTCTACGCCGACGCACAGAACAACCCGCAGAAGTCGACCACGTTGACCTCAGGCGACTACGTCGTCGAAGCCGTCAATCCGGTCGATACCGTCAACCACAGAGACGTCCCCGATACGAATGTCGGCGGCTACATCGACGGCACCAACCCGAACCGCCTCTTCCGCTTCACGGACGAGATGGCCATCAACGTCATGGGCGGCGACAGCTACGTTCCGCAGGAAGGCTTCTCCGGCCCGCTAGCGGGATCAGGGGGTGGCTACAGCCTCCAGGTCACGCCAAGTTCGCCGATCCGGTATGACCGGAACGCCCTCGGCGCCGGAACCGTCGCCTTGTGCGCCGGTTCCACCTTCACGGTGCCCGCGATCGCGCCAGGCGGCCAGGGTGCGATCAACCCGGATCTCAACGATGCCGGTGGCAACCCGTACGCGGGGCGCACCGTTCCGGTCTGTGACGCCAAGCTGGTCACGGTCGCGGGTGGTCGCTCGATGCCGGCCGGGTTCTTCATGTACACCGAGGTGCCCTTGCCAGCGAAGTTCTACGGATTGGTCAACGACGACCTCAACGTGCAGACCGATCGCCGCAGCATCATGCTCGGTGAGGTTGCTCCCGCCTCCAACGTTCCCGTGGGCGTCTACGACGAGAACGGCAACTGGAAGCTCACGGCACACAGCGACGTCAACGGGTTCTATGAGATCCTGTTGCCGTCGACCGGCACATACAACTGCCCGCTGCCGGCGGGCCCGTGCGCAAACGTGTACCGCCTCGTCGGTAACGATCCCGGCACGTTGGCTCATCGCAACCTCGACTACAACCCGCAGTTCCGGACCATCGCGACTGAGTTCCAGGCCTGGCCCGGGGTCGTGCATCCCGTCGACCAGGCTCCCACCCACAACGGCATCACGATCGAGGGCCCGGCCGCGCAGTTCGGTGCGCTCAGCCTGTGCAAACTGGATGTCAAGAACCCGGTGCTCTTCTCGATCGACAAGCCCTACTACGACCCCAACTCCGGTGGCGACGTAGGCCGTACGTACACGATCCGAGGCAGCGGCTTCGGCACGTCTGCCACGACGACGTTGACCAGCGGCAGCACCGCTACGACTGTGGCATCGACCTCGACCGAGAATCAGATCACCTTCACGGTTCCCTTGTCGATTGCGAACGCGCCAGGCGCGTATCAACTGAGCATCCGCGCCAACGGCCTCAACACTGTCAACGGCCTCACGTTCCACGTCTTGTCACCAGGCTCCAGCGGCGGCTCGGCATATCTCCAGCGTCGTGACGTCTATGAGGTTCGCCCCGAGCCCACGACGGATGGCACGAACGGTGTCGGCATCCGCGTCTACACGCCGCAGATGGACGCCTGGGACACCGCAACCGACACTCCCGCCGGATTCAGTGGAAACGCGAAGCCGATCGGATCGCAGATCGAGGGAGCTCCTGTCAGCGGCGGCCGCGCGATACAGCGGGCCATCGAGCGGGCCCACCAGGACGCCGGCAATGGAAACAACGCCCGTCCGAAGTTGATCGTGATCTACCCGAACACGGCCCCGAACTACGCACCGCACAATCCGTTCGCGGCGTACTTCGAGAACGTCGTGGTGCACAGCAAGATCAAGCTCCAGGGCGTCGGCCCCGGCGGGGCCATAGCTCCCACGAACATCGCCCCGGGCTCGAACGTCGACGCCTCCCAGTTCTGGTCCGCCACCCAGGTCGTTCCGCCAGGAGGCAACCAGGACACGTCTGACGGCAGTTACTCCGATGACTGGCGGACCTTCGCTGCGGGTCTCACCCGTCAAGGCACCGGCCCGGCCGACCTTCCCGAGGGAGAGGGCATCCTTGCCATCGCCGAGAACCAGAACCAGTACGTGCCAGGCAACTCGAGCCCGTCTTTGAACTTCCGGGCCGGCGTCGACGGCCTGTTGCTCACCGGTGGTGACCAGCAGGGCAATCCGGGCAACATCAACACCCTGCCGGGCGGTATCTCCGATGGCATGTCGGCTCCGGCCAGCCCGGGTCCGGCCCAAGGCGGCGCGGCCATGCTCGATCAGTACGTTCGCGACTTCTCCATCACGAACAACCAGATCCAGTCGAACGGCGGCACCTACGGCACGATCCGCATCGGCACGCCCGATCTTCCCGGCAACGCCGACGCATCGAGCAACCACAACGAGCGCCTCAACGTCGCCAACAACAGGCTCGTCGCCAACGGCGGCACGAACCTCGCGGGCGCACTCGGCATCTTCGCCGGCGCCGACAACTACACGGTCACCGGCAACGACTTCTGCGGCAACTTCTCGGCGGAGTACGGCGGAGCGATCTCGCACTACGGCCGCTCCAACGGCGGCACGATCGCCAGGAACCGCATCTACTACAACCAGGGTTACGACGAGGGCGGCGGCATCATGGTCGCCGGCGCACTCCCGGCGAACAACAGTCAGCTGAGCCGCGGTGCCGGCCCCGTCACGATCGACAGCAACACGCTGATCTCCAATCAGTCGAACGACGACGGTGGAGGCATCAGGTTCCTGATGGCCGGCAACTTCCTCGAGATGGTGTCCAACAACATCATCGCCAACAACCTGTCCACCCACGAAGGCGGCGGCGTAGCGCTCGATGACGCTCCGAATGTGACCCTGGTGAACAACACGATCGTGAAGAACATCACGACTGGAACCGCTGCCACCAACTCGGCCAGCGGCAACATCAGGCTGGCCAATCCGGCAGGCTTGTCGACAGGTGGCAACTCAGATCAACTGAACGGCTGCCACAACAGCGCGACATGTAACGGGCAGCCACCGATGCCTGCCGGCTCGCCGAACTGGTCGAAGCCGAAGCTGTTGAACAACATCTTCGCCGACAACCGAGCCGGTTGGGCCGCACTGCCCACGGCCACGTTCAACGGCAGCGCAATCCACGGCATCGGCGATCCCACCGACACCGCCAACCCGATCCCGCAGCGCTGGGACATCGGTGTCTCCTCGTCGGCCGGTCTCAACAACGGTGCGGCGGGAGCGTTCGCCTTCACCGGAGTTGGCAACACGACTAACGCTACGAATGCACCGATCAATGCCGGTGGCGGAGTCAGCTACTTCAGTCCTACAACGAACATCGCCCCGGCGCTGGACGGCACGGTCGCTGCAACCCTCGGCGGTGTTGGGTTCGCACACCCACAGGACTTCCCAGTCGACAGCCTGATGTGGCGCAACAACACCAACGTGTCGTTCCCCGTGATCGTCGCTCAAATGGTTCCGATCACTCTGCTGGCCGACTACCACCTGCTGTCTCCGACCTCGATCGGTGTCAATGGGGCACTCAACACCGGGCTCAATTCCGGTGACGGCGCCACTGCTCCGATCAGCGACATCGACGGTGACGGCCGCACCGCCGGCAGCGTCGACCGAGGCGCTGACGAGCTTGACACCAATGCTGACTTCGCCATCACCAAGTCAGCGTCGCCTGCAACAGTCATCGCGGGTGGCGCGGTGAGTTACACGATCACGGTCAGCAATTACGGTCCTGCGGCCGGCACTGCAAGAGTGACCGATGTTCTCCCTGGGGCCCCCGCTGCCGTAACCGGTACGTGGACATGCAGCTCGACGGGCGCGGCGACCTGCCCAGCAAGCATCTCCGCTGGAAATCTCAGCCAGGACGTGTCACTGCCAACGGGTGCCACGGTGACCTTCGTCCTCACCGGGACGGTGGCCAGCAATGCCCCGGCCGGACCGGTCTCGAACACAGCCACGGTTGCACCGGCACCGCTATCGGGCGTCACCGACAACTTCGCCGGTAACAACACGGCCTCGGCGGTGTTCACGGTCCAGATCAGCGGCAACCTCAAGGTGGTCGTGACCCCCGCTTCGCTGCCGACTGTCACACGAAACCAGATCCTGCCGTACGTCATCACAGTGTCCAACACCGGCACCACGACGATGAAGGGCCAGCTGAACACGACGATCACTGGCGCGACTGTCGGTCTCACCGGCTTCACCTGCACGGCCGGCGCCGGTAGCGATTGCGGCGGCGCCGCAATAGCAGCTGGGAACATCAACCGGACCGTGACCGTCGCCGGCGGTGGGAGTGTGGCATTCGCCTACTCGACAGCAAACCTCTTCGGCTTCCCGTTGGGTATCGCGGTCGCCGCTGGGGCAGCCTTCGGATCCACCATCGTCGAGTCGGCGACGTTGGGACCGGTGGCCAACTACGTCGATACCGGTCCGGCGGACGACGCAAGTTCGGTCACGAGCACTGTGGTTGCTCGATCGAATCTGGTTCTCACAAACACCACGAACGCGGCCAATCCGCAGGGCAACGGCACGTACACGTACACCGTGCGGGTAGCAAACGCCGGTGCCAACCTCGACCCGATTGCTGGCATCGTGCTCAGCAACGCCCTACCGCCGGGAGTCAACTTCAACAGTTGGTCGTGCGTCACTGCTGGCGGCTCGAACTCCAGCTGTGGCGGAGGAGCGGGCAGCGGCGCATTGAACCGAACGATCAACGTGGCCGCCAACGGCAGCGTGACGTTCACGATCACTGCACAGCGAGCTGCGGGAACTACTGGCGTGGTCAACAGCACGGCAACGGCGGTCATCCCGCCGAACGCAACACAGAGCGGAACCCTCACGGTGACGAGGGCGGTGACGTTCTCATGAATCGGCGGATCAACCCGGACGGAATGAAGGGAAACACAGACGTGACAACCGGTACTGAAAACGAGAGGAGCCGGATGGCTTCTCTGGTCGGGCGGCGGAAGTTCCTTGCCCTCGGCGGAGCAGGTGCAGCGGTTCTCCTCGGCTCGGCAGGCGTGGCCAAAGCGTTCATCACGGCAGGCGGCGACACCGCGTCGCCGCGCAGCCTCCCGCCCGTAGGCCTCGACCCGGCCGGCCGGTCGAGCGATGCGATCGACGCGCCGCCGCTCGGCGTGAAGCACTTCGCGTTGGCGGGCACCGACGGCTGGGTGTCCATGCCATGGTCAGGCGCGCTCGGCGCAGGAATGGGTGCGGCCTCGATCGATCCGTACTTCCCCGATCCACTGGCGGACCCGGCTAACACGACGACATACGCGTTCTGCTTCCGCAACGTGACCGGCCTCGACCGTTCGCAGGTTGCTGCTCAGAAGGGTCACACCCAGATCTGCGCACCGATCTTCTACTCGACAGTGGGCGAAGAGCTCTGGGTGACCCTGACCAACCTCGGCCTCCAGTTGCGACCCGACCTCGTCGACGGCCACACCCTGCACTGGCACGGCTTCCGCAACGCGATCCCGTTCTACGACGGCGTGCCGGAGAGCTCGATCGCGGTTGCGATCGGCCATGACTTCACCTACGTGTACCGGCCGAAGGACGCCGGGACCTACATGTACCACTGCCACTTCGAGGACGTCGAGCACGTCACGATGGGCATGCACGGCATCGTCTTCGTCAAGCCCTCGCCCTCGGACACCAAAGGTTTGGCAACCGGTCAGCAAAAGGCGTACGGGCAAGCCGACGGTGATGCGACCGGTGAGACGAAGTTCGATCGCGAATACGCCATCATGCTCAGCGAGATCGACACTCGGGCGCACTTCGGCGATGCCCACATTCAAGCCACGGACTGGAGCGACTTCCACGCTGACATGTGGACGATGAACGGCCGCGCCTATCCGGACACGCTCGAGCCGAACGGCGTGCGCGACGAGACCGGACAGCTCTACGCACAGACAGATGGCGGCCTGGTCGCTGACTCCGACCATGGTGGTATGAAGTCAGACCTCCAGCCGATCGATCCCAGCAGCGATGCCTCTCGGCTGTTCAGCAATCCCTTGAGCTCGGTGGTGCAGGCGTCGCCGGGTGAGCGGATCCTGATTCGTTTCGCCAACCTTGGATTCCTCGATCACACGATCGTGTTCCCGGGTCTCGAGGTCGACGTGCTCGGCCGTGACTCGCGATACGTCCCGCCGAGCGCTCAACGCAAGGCGACGGACAGCATCCAGATCGGCCCCGGCGAGAGCCGCGACGTGTTCTTCACCGCTCCCGTGGAAGGTACCTATCCCTTCTACGACAGGGGGATGTCGCACTACGCGGGCAGCGAGGACGGCACCAACTCGTGGGTCGGTGGTCAGCGCAGCGAGGTTCGGGTTCTGCCCGGTCTTGCTCCGCAGCTGAAGCCGAATGGCTGGGCAGGCGAGTCGGCTTGGGTCGGCGAATTCCCGGTTGCGGGCTGAGGCGGGCAGACACATGAACAACATCAACATGATTCAGAACGGGGACGCGATGAGCGGGAACGAACCCACGGGCCGACGGCGGCGAGGCAAGACGAAGGTGGCAGTGTGGCTCGGTGTTGCCGGGTTGTGCGCCACCGGCGCGTCGATCGCACCACTCGGTGGCCACACGCAAGCTGCCCCCGGCGACCCGATGAGCGAGGGGATGGTCTGCACCGATGGCACCCTCGTAGACGGCGTCCGGGCATTCAACCTCACAGCCGACGACGGCTACACGAGCGAGCCCGACGGCAACGCCATCTACGACTGGGGCTACGGAGACGCAGATGCCGCGGGGGCTTTCCAGCTCCCCGGGCCGGTTCTGTGCGCCGATCAGGGCGACACGATCGTCGTCAACCTGCACAACCTGCTTCCCGTGCCAACGTCGATCCAATTTCCCGGCCAGACCGGCGTCTTGTACGACGACCTCGCGACATCTGGTCCGGTTGGGCCTGTGGCCGCGGCCGGTGAGCTGGTATCGCTCGTGCCGCAGGCCGCTCCAGGTAAAGACATCTACTACAGCTTCGTAGCTGGCAGCGCTGGAACCTACCTCTACCAGAGCGGCTCCGATCCGCAACTCCAGGTGCAGATGGGCTTGTTCGGTGCCCTGGTCGTCCGCCCGACGGTTGAAACAGACCTCGGCCGCTCGCCCATCAACATCACCGCCGACGACATCCTGGCGATCCCTCTCGATGGAAGCGGTACCACTAACGGTGGAGCGGGAATGGATCCGGGGTACGCGGGCACAGTGGCCAAAACGGCTAAGTGCGCTTATGCCCGGCTCGACGACCCGACCAGATGCGATCCGTTGGCGATCTACGACGGCGATCCGCAGAACGAGAACATCTTGATGTTGTCGGAGATCGATCCCGGCGTGCACACGTTCATGGAGCAGAACAAGGTCACTCCGGGCTTGCTCAACTGGAACGCGTACCCCAGTGCGTACGAGTCCCACTACTTCATGATCAACGGCCGTTCCATGCCAGACACCGTTGCGCCGAACAACGCTCCGTGGCTCCCCTCGCAGCCGTACGGTGCGATGGCCCATGTCCGACCGTGGGAGCTCAATGCCAACCCCCTCGATTCGATGCTTCGCTACGTCGGTGTGGGCCAGGCCGGCTACGACTTCCACCCGCACTCCAACCACGAGCACGTTATTGCCCAGGACGGAGCGCTGATGAAGGGTGCGGGAACCGGCAACGACAACACCGAAGAGAAGTTCAACATCATGGTGGGTCCTGGATCCACGGTCGATGCCACATTCCGTTGGACCAACGAAGAGGGTTACAGCGACACCGGCGGGCACAGGATCCCACTCGCGTGGCCGAACGGCTTGAACCTTCAAGAAGGCGATTTCTGGAGCGGCTCGCCGTATCTCGGCGAGAGCGGAGTGCTCAATCCCGGGATCCTCACCAAGACGCAGTGCGGCGAGTACTACCACGTCGCCCACAACCACGACCTGACCCAGGTGACCAACTACGGCATCACGTTCGGCGGCATGCTCACGCTCATCAAGGTCGAGCCACCGACAGCGATCCAAGCCCAGATGAACTTGAACTGCGAATGAGGGCTGCAGCGATGAACGACACGACCATTCAAGAAACACCAGCTTCTCGGCGGGAAGGCACTTCCATGGGTATCAAGCGCAATTCGAAGCGACTGGCTGCATCCGCAATCGCCATCGCCGGTCTGGCCGGCGGGGCGATGGCAGTCCATGCCGACTCCCTTGGTCAACGAATGCTGGCGCTGCCGGCGGTGGCCCCCGCTGCTTGGCCGGCAATCCCGGCGACGACCTGCGCGACCGACGAGTCACCGGACATATGCGACATCGATCTGTTCGCCGGGCCCAGCACGGTGACGGTCAAGGACGTGACGAACCCCGTTGGCACGCAGACCGTCGACATCTTGGGCTTCGGGGTCAACATCGCTGATCCTTCTCAAGTGACACTGGCCGGCGGCGCGACATCGACCATCAAGGTGCCTGCCGATACTGCGGTGAGGGTGCACTTCTCGAAGGACGGTTCGATCGCGAACATGCCGGAGTTGTCGTTCCCGAGCCTTCCCGCTGGGTCGGTCACCAACAGCGGCGATGTCTACAGTTTCACGACGACCACCGACATGATCGGCACGTCCGTCTTCCAGCCCGGTTCGAATGCTGATGCTCCCCGCCAGATCGCCATGGGTCTTGTAGGTGTCCTGATCGTGACGCCCGTCGGATGCAACACGTGTGCCTTCGGGGCGACGTCGTACAACTCCGAAGCGTTGGTTGCCACGACGGATCTTGACCTGGAGTTTGCCACGAACTTCCACGCCGGACTGCACAGCTTCAGCATGGGCTACTTCGGACAGTCGCCGAATCCCGATGGCACGCAGCGGAAGGTGTACCACGTCATCAACGGGCAGTCGTTCCCTGATACCGCGGTCATCGATGCTGAAGCTGGCAAGAGCGTTCTGCTGCGTTACGTCAACGCCGGCGTGACAGACAAGGCGATCGGTCTGCTCGGTTTGCGTCAGACGCTGCTCGGCCGCAACGCATCGAAATACACCGATGCTCAGACGTTCATCGCCCCGCTTGTCGGTCCTGGCGAGACAGCCGACGTTGCGGTGGATATCCCAGCGACGGCCGTGGCCGGTCAGTTCTACTCGCTCATGGATCAGGGTCGTCAGATGAACCACGGCACGGCGTCGGGCTTCGGCGGCGCGCTCACCTTCATCGAGGTGCTGCCCAGCATCCCACCGGTGATTCCTCCGGTGGACGTGATCCCGGTCGCGGCGACACAAGAAGGCGGACTGCCGGGTGGGCCACTCGCGCCGACGACACCCGCGGCGCAGGACCCCGCTATCACCGGATCCGAAGGCGGCCAAACCGCACCACCGACATCAGCCGTGGGCTCCCAGGGTGCTCCGTCAGGAACTCCCTCGGAGGGCGGGCAACCCGCGCAGGGGACGACGGGTCCCTGATGCTGACGTACAGCGATGACAGCGTGGACGAGACGTTGTTCGAACGAAAGGCCTACCAGCTCCGTCCGCTCGGGCCTTTCGTTCGAACGGCAATCGGAGTTGCGCTCCTGGCGGCCCTAGTCGTAGGGATTCTGTTTGCACGGGGCTGGCCGCCTAACTCGAACGACACGGCTGCCAAGCCCGCCACAGAGTCAGAAGCGGGTATGCCGACGAGCGCATCGATTGAAGCCAAGTACGGCATTCGCTTCCTCGGTGTCGACGTGACCGCCGGCGGAGGCATGATCCAGCTGCGTTACCAAGTGCTCGACAGCGACAAGACCGAGGCCATCCACGAGGTCGATGTCGCACCGTTCGTCGTCGACAGCAGCGGAAAGAAATACGCCGATCCGGGCATGGTTGGTCACAGCCATGTGGGCAAGACCCAAGCGCCGGGCACGTCCGACTACATCCTGCTCGCCAATGCCGGGGGTGGTGTGAAGCCCGGTTCGATCGTCACCATCAAGGTCGGCGAACTCGAGCTCCGCAACGTCCCCGCCGGATAGTCGGCCCAACCCATGTTGTCGACTAGAACCCAAGCGCGGCGCCTCGCCTCGTATCGAGCTGCCATGTCTTGCAAGCTCAACCGTTTTCCTTTGGCTCGCAGGCTCGCGGTCTTCGCAGGTGCAGTTGCGTTGGCCCTCGCCCTTGTCTCTTGCGGCAGTTGCCACTCGAAGTGCACCGAGGGCATCACGTTCTACGTAGCCGAGCTGGCAGGTGCATTGAGTCGCGGCGGCACGGAACCGTTGACTGTCTGCTTCGACGGCACGTGCAAGGACGTGACCATCACCCGAGACCAGGTGGGTGGCTCGGTCTTCCTGCCCTTCACGGGTGTCGGCAAAGCCGTCGACCACAACCTCACGGTCACGGGCACCGGCTCACTGAAAGGGGAGTTCACGGGCAAACTCCCGAGCTACACCCAAGATCCCGGTGGCGATTGCTCGAGCTGCTCGTTGGCAACCGTCAAGATCGCCGCGGACGGTACCTTCACGCCTGGTGTTCCGGCGATTTCTGCGACCACCACGACGACGACGGCGGGCTGATCGCCGTCTCGTGGCGAACAGCGGCTGGGTGGTGACTCGATGAAGCGAGTTTGCGGCTTGGTTGCCGGTGCCTTGGTGGTGTTCGCGCTCACCCCGGCATCGCTCGCGTCGGCTCATTCGTCGTTCTTGGAGTCGGACCCCGCGGACGGCTCGGTCTTGGCGAAGTCGCCTGTTGTCGCGGAACTGAGGTTCACCGAAGAGGTGCTCGCAGATGCAAGCAGCATCAAGCTGTTGCAACTCGGCTCGGGCAGCATCCAGGAACTGCCGATCATCAGCATTGAAGGAAGACGCACGTTGCTGGTGGACCTCCCGAAGTTGCAACGCGGTGCCTACATCTTGCGCTACATCGCTGTGGACCCGGCCGATCTCCACAAGACCGTCGGGTCGATCTCGTTTGGGATCGGTGTTGCCGCGCCTCCGTCAGAATCGGGCCAGCAGGTCGACAGTTCGTGGTTGACCGCTGTCCTACGCGCAGTGACAAACGCCGCGCTGCTGCTTGTCGTCGGCGCATCAGCAATCTCCCTACTGCTGGTGTCGAAGGGACGGCGGGATCTCGGACAAGTGGCTCGCCTCGCGCTGGTCAGCAGTTGGGTGCTCGCCGGCGGCTGGGTGGGTCTGCTCGCGGCGGATGTGGCGACGGTGGGATTCGATCGAGTGCGATGGGGGAGCCTGCTGTTCGGCAGCGATCCTGGGCGCCGCACCCTCGTCGGGCTGCAACTAGCGGTAGGTCTGTGGTGGACGGTACGAATGCCCACGCGCAGCACCGACCGCGACATCCAGCGGTTCCTCGTCAGGACCCTCGGCGCGATCGCCATCGGATTCGTTGCCGCCGCTGCATACGGCGGTCACGCCGGGATCGGCGGGTCGTTCATCACTGGATTTCTGCTACGAGTGGTGCATCTCGCCTCGCTTGGCATGTGGATCGGTGCGGTAGCAACGATGTGGCTGCTCGTGCGGCGAGATCGTCGCATGCGTTCACTGTGGCCTGACATCAGCCGTTTGGCGGCAACCGGCCTGGCGGCTACGGGTGCCAGCGGATTGCTCCTCAGCGGACGGGTCGCGTCCACCGTTACCGCGCTGCTCGGCACGACCTACGGCGTGCGGGTCGTCATCAAGTTCTCGCTGACCGTTGCGCTTTCTGTCATCGGTGGCATTGCTTCGTGGCGAGTGCGACGTGGAGTCGATCCTCGCGGTGTGTCTTTGGAGCTCGGTCTTGCCGGCGTCGCCCTGGTGATCGCCGCCCTGCTTGCCGGTTCGGCGCCGGCGCGCGGCCAGCAGTTCGAACCGCTCGCTGCCGCCAGCCCCCAGATCGTCACTTCGGATGTCGAGGACCTCACGGTCAGTGCCTCCATCGAGCCGGCCAGACCAGGGCCCAACCTCATCCAGGTTCGTGTTCTCGACACCCGCCGGCCTTCGCCCGGCAAGGTCGAGGGTGTCTCATTGCGAATCGTCGGCCTGGACGGCAAAACCATCGCCGAGCGCACGGCAGCGCCGGCGGACGGCCTGGTCGAATGGTCCGACGTGGACCTGGCCAACCCGGGAATGCTTCGTGTCGAGGTCGATGTCTCCAGGCCTTCGTCGCCCGTTTCGCCGTTCGTGGCGTCATGGACCATCGACAGCGTGCCGGTGCCGCGAGTCAGCCGGGTGATCTCGACGCGAACCTGGGGCCCACTCGCTGCAGTTTTGGCAGCGGTTTGGGTGCTCCTCGTGGCTCTTGGGTGGTGGGCGTCGCGTCTTGTCGCCGGACAATCTCAGCCTTTCGAAATCGCGTACTCACGGCGATAGGTCGTTCGGCCTAATTGGGTCGGTCGGACTTTTCAATTCCGGGGGGTCGTGGCACCATGCATTCGTCGAGGAGACGCTCCAAAGCCGAACCTCGAATGGGCAATTCACGAGGGACGGTTCACAACTGAAGGCGCAATGCCGATCGGCGGTGAGTGTCGAAAACGAGCAGATGGGTCGTAGCGGGCCTGCTCGTGGCGGCGACACTCCACCGGCGGATGGGACGGAGCCTTCGGTCGAATTCGAGCGACGGGGTTAGCTGAGGGACGGACTGCTAACCCCGTCGATCGATCCTTCCCGGTCGAGCCCCGCGGTTCCCGGATCCCACCCCACCGAATCAGCCACGTGTCTTTCGCCGTGGCGGTATCGTGTGCGGACTTGTCGTGGTCGCAGCAACGTGACCTGACACGGCGACGTGGCCGAGTGGTTCAGGCAAGGGCCTGCAAAGCCCTGTACATGGGTTCGATTCCCATCGTCGCCTCTCAACCTCTGACGTGGTATAGTACCAGTTCAGAGGTTCTTTTCGTTGTGACCGGCAGTGACCGCGAGTGACCGTCAAGAACGTCTGATAGCCACCATTTCGCGCTAGTCCCACCCCTCGCTCACCCCTCGCACGTCACAAGGAGGCACCGAGTGGCTCACATCGAAAAGCAACGCGGCAAGTACCGAGCTCGATTCGCGGACCCGCTCGGCAAGATCCAGTCGCGCACGTTCGAACGCAAGGCCGACGCCGAACGGTTCCTTCGCCAAGTTGACGCCGATCGAGTGCGCGGCCAGTGGGTCGATCCTCGCAACGCGGACACGCCGCTCGCGGTCTGGGCCGAGGAGTTCCTGTCGCTGTGCCGACGGCTCTCGCCGACGACGCAGGAGACCTATCGCCGTGACCTCGACAAGTACGTGCTGCCGCGATTCGGTGCGTATCGACTTGGGCAGTTGCCAGCCGACGAG
>JANMRB010000024.1:0-5951 GCA_031370825.1 Ilumatobacteraceae bacterium | reverse complement strand
AGCAGCTGCTCGGCCTGCTCGACCGGCTCGTCGACTCCGGCAAGTCGGTCATCGTCATCGCGCACCACCAGGCGGTCATGGCGCACGCCGACTGGATGATCGACCTCGGGCCCGGCGCCGGCCACGATGGCGGCCGGATCGTCTTCGAGGGCACACCAGCCGACCTAGTCGCCGCCCGCTCCACCCTCACCGGCGAGCACCTCGCGGCCTACGTCGGCAGCTGACCGAGGCCTCGCGGACGATGTCTTGTTCTAGTGAGCCGGAGTGGCCGGTCCGAACCACATCGCAAGTGCTCGAGGCAGCTCCGGGTCAGTGAGGTCTCCCGTCCAGGCGACATGTCCGTCGGGTCGGATCAACACGGCCGAGGGAGCAGCGACCTCGCCAAGGACCGGAAGCTCCCACACGCCAGCATGCTTGGCGTCGACCAACCGGACTCGATTCGCCCAAGGAGAAATGTCGAAACCGTCGGGTTCGCCGAGGTTGAGGAGCACGGGCCGAGCGTCGTGCAGCAGGGTGAATACGCGCGTGGGACCGTCGGCGGTATGCACGTCGAGGTCGGGCATGCGCCGCCCGAGCAGCGGGTGTCCCTCTCCGAGGTCGTAGTGGATGTCCAGAGCCGAGAGCATCGCTGCGATGTGCCGGCGCGGCTCGTCCATGCCCAGCAGTGTGGTCATGGTGTCGCGGAGGGCCTGGTGGCGGTCGTCGGCGCCGGCAAGTGCGACTTGCGCCATGGTGTTGTGCAACACCCGGGCACCGACCGGATGCCGTTCGGTGTGGTATGTGTCCAGCAGGCTCTCCGGTGACGTCTTGTTGACCACCTGGGCCAGCTTCCATCCGAGGTTCACGGCATCCTGCACGCCCGTGTTGAGGCCCTGGCCGCCCTGCGGGGGATGCACGTGTGCGGCGTCGCCGGCCAGCAGTACACGGCCGTGGCGGTAGGAGACTGCCTGTCGCGACATGTCAGTGAACCGGGAGATCCACGTCGGGCTGTGCACCCCGTAGTCGGTCCCGTACACACCGACGAGTGCTTCGCGGAGTTCGTCCATGCTGGGCTCGCCGGTGTGCTCGACCTGTCGTTCCGTGAGTACGACCCCAATTGGCTCCCCCTCTTGCCTCCGACCGATGGCATGGGTGCCGACGCTGTCGCGACGGAAACCGAACTCCGGTTCCTCGTCCATCTCGACCTGGGCGATCATCCAGCTGGTCGAGGGATCCAACCCGGCGAATTCGATGCCCGCTGCCTTGCGGACGAGGCTGCGTCCTCCGTCGCACCCGACGAGATACTCCGCCCGCAGTGACGTGTCGCCGGATAGCTCGACGCCGACGCCGGTGTCGTCTTGGGCGAAGTCCACCACCTCGCTGCCGCGAAGGATCGGAACCCCGAGCTCGCCGACCCAGTCGGCCAGGATGGGCTCGAAGTGGCTCTGCCACAGCGCAAGGACGTAGTTGTGGCGGGTCGGGAAGTCGCTGATGTCCAAGGCGACCTGAGAGAACCCCAGAGCTGGGTGCACCTGCCCCGCCGCGAGGAATCGTTCCACGATGCCACGCTGATCAAGAACCTCGATGGTGCGGGAGTGCAGACCCCCGGCTCGCGATCCGTCAACCTGCTGACTGGTGCGTCGTTCGACGATGACGACGTCGACCCCCGCCACCGCGAGCTCGCCCGCCAACATCAGGCCGGTCGGCCCTCCTCCTGCGATCACCACCGCATGCTCAGTCATCGATCGACCTATCTGCCGAAGACAACGAACCCATTTTCACAACTCCTGGCTCCACTAGGTTCTGGCCGTGATCGGCTCAGCGAACGAGTCATTAACTGCACGTTTGGGTCGTTTGCGGCAAGCCCCCTCCCTCGGGCTAAGTTGTGAGTAGCGGCGAAGGTTCACGCTCGACGATGCGGGCCAGTTCATCTCGTTGCGGCCTCGACCCAACGATGATGGTCAAGCGGGCGTGGTCGCGATCTGTTCGCGCTAATCGACGCTCGGATGATTGCCCGGAGGCGGCCATTCACCGATCGGCTTCCCGATCTCCCAGCGATGGCCGAACGGGTCGTCGATCCGTCCCAACAGCCAGCCGTGCTCCTCGCCCACGGGATTGATCTCCGATGCACCGGCGGCCACAGCTTGCTTGAGTACCGACTCCGGCGCATCGACAATCAGCAGCATTCTCGCCGTTGCTCCGCCAACCGTCTCAGGGCTGAAGTTCCCGTATGGTGGCGACTCATCCGCGACCCAGAACAGCGAGTTGCCGACCGCGAGCTGCGCCACCACCTCCTCGAAATCATCGGTGCCACCGAAGCGGTACACCTCGACTGCTCCAAAGGCAGCCTTGTAGAAGTCGACAGCGGCTCGGCCGTTCCGTACGGAGAGCTGGGCCTGAACGTTCGGCTGTGGCAGCGCGCCTTGCGTGCTCATCGACAGATTGTGGCATCCGTCCACCACGATCCCGCGGACCACTCACAGCAGGTTCGTGATCAGACGCCACACGACGCAGCGGCGGTGAGGTCTCGAGTCCCAGCGGACAAGCGGACATTGTTCGACGAGCTACTGGCCGAAGCACGATATGGCAATCGACAACGCGAGGACATCCGCGGAATCCGTTGGAATTGGCCCGGTGGCCTTCTACAAAGGGCACTCATGGAAGCCGGCCGACGCCTCGTCGCGAGCGGAGCGCTGATCGATTCGGAACATGTCGCCGAGCTGTCGCCGGAAGAGCTCACCAACCTGCTGGCGCATCAACGGGGGCCAAGCGCTGACCAGCTATCCGAACGCGCAGCGACGCGAAATCGAACCGAAGCCATGCCACCGCCCCGGATGCTTGGCGAGCTCGAAGCTCCACCACCGCTCCGAATTGGCGATCATGTTCAGCCGGCGGAGGGTTGTTCGGGTCGCCTCGCTCGCCTCGTTGTAGTGGACGTCGTCGAAGCCGTAGTAGGGAGCGGTGGTGATCGCAACACTCCTCATTCTGGTTGTCGGTGGAGGAGTGTGCTCACGTCGTTGTCCGTTCTCGAGTGGTGTCACTTCTCCACAGATCGCGATTCCCCCGCGCGCAGAATGAACGAGCCGGGAGGCTCGCGCCCGTTCAGGCGACGTGTAGGAACCGACGGAGCGCTTCGCGGATGATCTCGCTCGTGGTCGTGTCGTCGGCTGTGGCTCGTGCTTCGACGGCGGCGCGTAGCTCTGGGTCGAGGCGTACGGGCACCACTTCGGCCGGGCCGGAGCCCATCGGCGGTCGGCCGCCGCGCGGTCGCAGCGTGGTGATGTCGTAGCCGGCTTCGGCCTCGGCGGCCATGCGCTCGATGTCGGCATCGGTGATCGGCTTGCCGCGCGATGTGCCCACGAGGGGGCTGGTCTTGTTGTTGGTCATGGTCTTGTCTCCGGTGGTCGGGGGAGCAACCCGCGGTAGTGGGCTCGCATCGGCATCGCGTGGATCACCATCTCGCGTCCGTCGTCGAAATGGAGCACGATCACCTCGAGCATGTTGCCGGAGCGATCGGGTCCGAGGACGAGGATCCGCAGCGGCGATTCGTCGTCGCCCATGTCGGCGATCACGAAAGCGTGAGCGACGGCGTGCAGCGCATCGTCGCTCTCCATCCCATGCTTGCCCGCTGATCGGTGAAACTCCACACGGACGAATCGTATTACGTAACCTACTTGGGCACAACCACTTGTCGCTGCCGCAGTCGTTGTCGTTGCTGGGGGGAGTGGCACCTCAGATTCACCCGTCCACATCGGCTGCATTTCCCCTGGTCAGCGGTACTGCCATCGCTGTAGGGAATCCGCCGCCTTCGAGGAGGCCTGCGTGGGGGTGATGGCCACGGGTCGATCGAGCAGGTGGGGCGGAGCGGTCATTGAATGTGATGTACCTCGGGGGACGACGTGGCCGTTTGTTCGGCGACGAGTTCAACCACGGCTACGGTCCGGCTGACGCGATCACCTCGATCGACATCAGTGAGATGGGGCCGGGATGAGGCTGTGCAGATCTGTCAGGATCGCGGAGGGGATTCTCGTGTCAGACAACATTCACCTGCTGGGGGGAATCCTCCGCTCCCACTCGCATTTCTTGTAAAATTCCTGGTAGATGCCACTTTTCGTGGAGCTGGGGGGGAATCGAACCCCCGTCGGTGTTCAAGCAAAAGTCCTGGTCAGCGACGTCCGCCCAGTTCAGAGGCTGTTTTTGAGTGACCGTAGGTGACCGTTGTTGACCTGTGTGGCACGCCCTTTTTCACGCCCCGTCCGCCCTTTTTCCGCCCTCGTCGAGGGCATCTGAACGGCTCCGTTCGAGGAGGAAGCCGAGGTCCTGAGTGATCTGTCCCTGGGCGCCGTCGAACAGGTGGCCGTTCGCGCACCGCTCGCCGGCCTCGGACCCTTCACCACAGTTCGCCCAGCACGTGAGATTCGATCACGTGAGATTCGATGTCGACGAAGTCAACTCGTAGAACGAGATGCGTCGCTCGCTGACGAGTCAACGAACGTGCCCTGCCAAGACACCGAGATTCGCCGCGACGCCCTCGATCGAGATCAGATGTCGAACGGTCGTTGGGCCTGTCGATGCAGCGGGTGTATCTGGCCATCGGCCCACCGTGATCGCGGCACGTCACCGAGCACTACCCGAGCAGATACCCGGATCGGAGATGTCGCGGGCCTCGAACCGGTTTCGGTGGCGATCGGTATCTGCCCGGCCGGATGTTCGTTGGGCTCCGCGATTACCGAGCGGGTTCAGAGGTCGAGATGGAGGCGGAGCGCGTCGTCAAGTTGATCCATGAGATGGAACGGGAGGCCACCTATCAAGCTCCCGATACGTTCGACGGCCACTGAGCGGACTTGTTCGGCTTGCGCCTTGGAGTCGACGTCGAGGCCGGTCTCGTCGGAGGGAAGCAGCGTCTGGAACGGGTAGACGTGGTTGATGTTGGACGTGACGGGTACCACCGTGACCACTCCACGGCCGAGTCGCTGCGCGGTCGTATTGGCTCCGTCGTTGCTGACGATCACACCAGGGCGCGTGTGGGCGGCTTCGCTTCCGACGACTGGGTCGAGGTTGACGAGGCGGATCTCACTGCGACGCATCAGGCGTCCGCGGTTCCGGTGTCCCAGGCCGCGTTGTCGGGATCGTCGGTCCACTCCGTGAATGCGGCGGCGTAGGAGTCGGTGAGGTCCGATGCCCGCAGTAGGCGGATCGCACGTTGCAGCGCTGCAGAGCGCGATGCGACCTGGTGGGTCTTGGCATAGTTGTCGAGAAATTCGATGTCTTCGTCCGGGACGCTCACGCTGAGTTTCATACCATCAGACTACCTGAGTAGCAACATTGGTACTACCTCACGGTGTGCGGGGGAGCAATATCGGTTGGTCGGCTCGTTCGGAGGCTGACGTGCCGGTCGAGATGGTCCCGAGCGGCAGCGGCACGCTGACGACCGAGGTCAAGGCCCAAGGGGACGGATTCATGTTGGCGTTCCCGAGCGCGAGGTCGGCGATCCTCTGCTCGGTCGAGATGATGCGCGCGCTCCGCGCCCGTGCACGTTCGCAGCCAACCGATGCTCTGCGGATCCGGATCGGGACGTCGGCATCCGCCCTTTTGCCGCCCTCGTCCAATCCGGCTGCGAGCGAAGTGGCTGTGACCTGCCGTTTCTCGGTGACCAAAGTGGTGCTGGGGGTGAGTCACGCCCGGCCGACCAGATTTCATTTCCCCTGGTCAGAGCGTTGCAAGAAGTTCGGGGTTATTTCCGCCCTTGGGGAATTTCACATAACCCCTGGTCAGAGCCTATATTTGGACAACGTGGAGCTGGGGGTGGAGCTGGGGGGAATCGAACCCTCGTATTGCGTCTCTGCTTAACTCCAGTAGACACGATATGTTGTGGTCGTGGAAGTGGAGCGTCCGAAGGCGGGTGTGGATTATCCAGGGACGTGGCCGGCGTTCGAGGCCTGGTTCCCCGACGATGAGGCGTGTCGCGAGTA
>JANMRB010000010.1:0-6410 GCA_031370825.1 Ilumatobacteraceae bacterium | reverse complement strand
CCCGTCGTGCGCGAGATGATCCTGGCCGACACCGTCGCCGAAGAGGCAGCGTCGATGGAAGAACTGGGCCGGGTGCAGCAGATCGACTTCGAAGAGATCCTCGAGGCGATGGACGGCCTGCCCGTCACCATCCGTCTGCTCGATCCGCCGCTCCACGAGTTCCTGCCGTCCATCGAGGAGCTCAAGATCAAACAGGCCACGGGCGGCCTCTCGACTCGCGAGGGCAAAGAGCTCAAGGCGGCCGAGGATTGGGCCGAGCACAACCCGATGATCGGCACACGAGGTGTGCGACTCGGAGTCGTCAAGCCCGGCCTGTACGCGATGCAGGTGAAGGCGCTGCTCGCCGCGGCAGCAGTCCTGCGCAAGAAGGGCAAGAACCCCATTGTCGAGGTCATGATCCCGCTCACGGTCACTCGCGAAGAGCTCGCTCTCGCGCGCAGTTGGGTGCAGGCAGAGATCGACGATGCGTTGAAGGGCATGAAGAACAAGCCCGACATCACGATCGGCACGATGATCGAGACACCTCGCGCAGCGCTCTGCGCCGACGAGATCGCCGAAGAGGCCGACTTCTTCAGCTTCGGCACCAACGATCTCACCCAGATGACGTTCGGTTTCAGCCGCGACGACGTCGAGAGCCGCATGATGCCCGCCTACCTCGAGCAGGGACTGCTGAAGCGCAACCCGTTCGAGACCATCGATCAGAACGGTGTCGGCGAGCTCGTTCGCATCGCCGCCGAGCGCGGGCGGAGCACGAAGAAGAACCTCAAGCTCGGCGTGTGCGGCGAGCACGGCGGCGACCCCGAGAGCATCCAGCTCTTCTACGACGCCGGCCTCGACTATGTCAGCTGCAGCCCGTTCCGTGTGCCGATCGCCCGCCTCGCGGCGGCGCAGGCCATAATCACGAGCTCGAGTAACAAGAGCAAGTCCGAGACGAAGTAGCCCGGAGGTTCGTCATGCAGGTTCAGACTCGTCAAGGCCCGGCGTATGGAGTGGCTCGGCTCACGCTGGCTCCCAACGAGCCGGTGCGAGTCGAGAGCGGCGCGATGATGGCCATGTCGGCCGGTGTCACGCTGGAATCGAAGGCCCAGGGCGGCGTCATGAAGTCGTTGAAGCGTGCCGCCCTCGGTGGTGAAAGCTTCTTCGTCAGCACGTACACCGCGCCTGCAACCGGCGGGTTCGTCGACATCGCTGCTCGGCTCCCCGGCGACGTCACGACGCACGATGTGTCGCCCGGTCATGCGCTCTTCGTGCAGAAGGGTTCATGGCTGGGCAACGAGGTCAACGTCGCCATTGAGACGCAGTGGGGTGGCTTCAAGAACCTGTTCGGCGGCGAGGGTGGTTTCATCATCCGCACCGAGGGTCAGGGCACGGTGGTGTTCGCCTGCTACGGAGCCCTCGAGGTGTGGAACCTCCAGGCCGATCAGTCGATCACGATCGACACTGGGCACATGGTCGCCTACGAAGACACGGTGACGATGCAGATGCGCAAGGCCAGCGGTGGCGGGATGGTGCAGAGCTTCAAGAGCGGTGAGGGTCTGGTGTTCGACTTCACCGGGCCAGGCCGCGTGTGGACCCAGACGCGCAACCCGAATGAGTTGATGGGCTGGATCCAGAGCTTCGTCGGCACCGGCAATTCCAGCCCGACATCGTTCGGTGGAGCATTGGGCGGTCTACTCGGTCGTGACTGAATGCCGCTGGGGTTGATCGCCCGCGGCAGCAGCCGCGACGAATTCGTCAACCTCGACATTCCTGGTTGGACGTGGCCAGCAACGATCGTTGTGATCGTGGTGTTGCTGCTGTTCGACATCTTGCTCCTCAATCGGCACGCCCACGCGCCGACGCTGCGTCGAGCCGCGATCGAAACCATCGGCTGGGTGGCCGTCGGTGTCACGTTCGGTGTGGTCGTCATCGCCGGTTTCGGAAGCAGGGCGGGCGGCGAGTGGTTCTCCGGCTACCTGATCGAGTACAGCCTGTCGATCGACAACGTGTTCGTGTGGGCGCTGATCCTGGCCTACTTCAAGGTGCCGGCGCAGTACCAACGGCGCGTTCTGTTCTGGGGTGTGTTCGGCGCGTTGGTGCTACGCGCCGCGTTCATCTTCGCTGGCGTTGCGCTGATCACACGATTCGAATGGATGCTGTTCATCTTCGGAGCATTCCTGCTCTACACGGCAGGGAAGTTGCTGTTCTCCGACGATGCCGCAGTTGATCCGGCGGAGAGTCGATTCCTCAAGGTCGTCCGACGTTTTGTGCCGACCACTCCGGACTTGCACGGCCAGAAGATGTTCATCCGTGCAAGTGGAAAGCTTCACGCCACGCCGTTGTTCGCCGTGCTGCTGCTCGTCGAGGCGACGGACGTCTTGTTCGCCGTGGACTCCGTGCCCGCCGTGCTCGCAGTGAGCAAGGAGCAGTTCATCGTGTTCACCTCGAATGCCTTTGCCATCATGGGGCTGCGATCGCTCTACTTCATGCTCGCCGACATGCATGCCCGGTTCAGCTATCTGCAACAGGGACTGGCCACCATCCTCGCTTTCGTTGGCGTCAAGATGATCATCAGTCGTTGGTATCACATCGCCACACCGGTCTCGCTTTTGGTGATCGTCCTGGTACTCGTCGCGTCGGTGTCGTTCTCGTTGCGGCGCACCCGCGGTCTCGACCGCATCGAAATCGCCGAGCTGCCCCCCGCTCCCGACGAGCTGTGAGACCCCTCCGGTAACCTCGCGGCCGTGGCGATTGTCGAAGAGGATCTCGAACGACTACGTGCCACCGTGTCGATCTCCGACGTCGTCCAGCAGTACGTCGCTCTGCGTCGGGTGGGACGCAACTGGGTGGGCCTGTGCCCGTTCCACGCCGAACGCAGCCCATCATTCAACGTCCGTGAAGAGACCGGTCGCTACAAGTGTTTCGGCTGCAGTGCGGCGGGCGACGTGTTCACGTTCGTGCAGGAGATCGAACACGTCGACTTCGTCAATGCGGTCGAGCAACTCGCGGCAAAGGCGGGAATTCAGCTCACGTACACCTCGGGCGGTGAGAGCAAGGATCGTCAGCGACGCAAGCAGTTGATCGAGGCGATGGGCAGAGCCGTCGACTGGTATCACCAGCGCCTATTGACCGGCGACGACGCCCGTGCCGCACGCGAGTACCTGCGCAATCGTGGTCTGGCCGGCGACATTGCTCGCCAGTTCAAGTTGGGATGGGCACCCGACGATTGGGACGCCATGAGCCGCGACGTCGGCCTACCTGCCGACGCGTTGCGCGATACGGGACTGGCCTTCACCAACAAATCGGGTCGGTTGCAGGATTCGTTCCGCGGACGTGTGATGTTTCCGATCATGTCGGAGAATGGCGATCCCGTCGCCTTCGGCGGTCGCATCTTGCCGGGCTCCACCGACCCGGCCAAGTACAAGAACTCCGCCGAGACGTACATCTACGCGAAGTCGAAGACGTTGTACGGCCTGCATGGCGCCAAGGGCGAGATCGTCGCCGCTGACCAGGTGATCGTGTGTGAGGGATACACCGACGTGATCGGGTTTTATCGCGCCGGCGTGAAGCGCGCGGTCGCTACGTGCGGCACAGCCTTGACCGAAGAGCACGTGCGCATGCTGAAGCGTTTTGCCAGTCGCGTGGTGCTGGCGTTCGACGCCGACGCGGCAGGGCAGGGCGCCGCAGAGAAGTTCTACGAGTGGGAGCAGAAGTACCAGGTCCAGGTCAGCGTGGCCGCTTTTCCGAAGGGTCAGGATCCAGGCGAACTGAGCCTGACGAATCCACAGGCGCTCGCCGCATCCGTCGACAAGGCTTTGCCGTTTCTCGGGTTCCGTCTCCAGCGGGTCATGTCCGGACGTGCCTTGCATTCGCCTGAGGACCGCGCCCGCCTGGCCGAGCAGGCAATGGCTGTGGTCAACGAGCATCCCGACACCAACGTTCGCAAGCTGTATGCAGGCCAGGTGGCCAGCCATACGGGCCTGCCGATCAACGATCTGGTCGCCATCGCCTCCCGCCGCTCGGCGCGGCCCATCGTGCGAGTAGGGGGAGGCCGGCGGGTCGGCAGCTCCGAGAACGCCGAGTTCGTGGCGATCGCTCTGCTGTTGCAACGCTGGCACGACATGGCCGGATGGCTCGACGAGGTCCTGTTCGTGGACGATGTCGCGCGGCGAGCGTTCTTGGCTGTTGCGGAGGGTGACGGTTCGGTGGGCAAGTCGTTGGAGCTGGCCGATCCCGAGGCGCGAGAGTTGATCGAACGGGCCGCCGTGACCGACATCGATGCCGACCCGGCCATCGAAGGACGCAACCTGATCGCGGCCGCCGTGCGGCGCGAGTTGGCGCGGCGCGTCAACGAAACCGACCCCGTCGAGATTCTCGCCAATCGGGATGCGCGCCTCGCGCTGGAACGGTTCGATGAGCCGAACGCGGGGAACGATGCGGCCGAGCTGTTGCTAGGGTGGCTGCAACGGCGCAACGAGGAGCGTGATTGAGTTTCGGGCAGTCTGACGCACCATCGGAGTCCGCACCTTTTCCTGGTGTAGACGCCGGCGAGTGGAACAGTCTGCTCGCGCGCGGCGAGATTTCCGGCGTTCTCGACGCGGAAGAGATCACCCACGTTCTGCGAACGGTTGAGCTCACGGGCGACGTACTGGAAGAGGTGCAGCAAGCAGTAGCCGCCCGCAACATCCGCATCGATGAGACCCTTGACGATGTAGTCGACGAAACGCCGCCCGAAGGTGTCGCGCTACCCGAGGCGCCGCCCGCCGAAGATGCCGATGGCTTGATGGCTCGCCGCCGCCGGCGGCGCAGCGAGCGGATGAACGCCAGCGGAGTCGACACCGGCAGCACCGCCGACACTGTGCGGATGTATTTGCGCGAGATCGGCCGGGTCGACCTGTTGACGCCGGACGACGAGCGGCGCTTGGCGCAAGCGATAGAGGAGGGCAATCAGGCCGCTTTGATGCTCGACGGCCCGATGGACACGACGGAGCACCGGCGCTGCATGCGCATCGTCCAGACCGGTCAGCGTGCGAAGAGCGAGTTGATCCAGGCCAACCTGCGTCTCGTGGTCAGCATCGCCAAGCGGTACAGCGGGCGAGGGATGTTGTTCCTCGACCTCATTCAGGAGGGCAACCTCGGCCTGATGCGCGCGGTCGACAAGTTCGATCACACCAAGGGCTTCAAGTTCTCGACGTACGCGACGTGGTGGATCCGCCAGGCCATCACTCGCTCCATCGCGGATCAGGCGCGGACCATTCGCATCCCGGTGCACATGGTCGAAAGCATGAACCGGGTTCTGCGCATGCAACGCCAGATGCATCAAGAGCTCGAACGCGAACCGACGTTGGATGAACTGGCAGAGCGATGCGGTCTGCCTCCCGACCGGATTCGCGAGATCTTGCGCATCTCGCTCGATCCACTCTCGCTCGACTCGCCAGTGGGCGAGGAAGACGATTCCAACCTCACTGATTTCATCGAGGACCTCACCGTCGACGCACCCGCCGACATGGCCACCAAGCGCATGCTCGCCCAAGCAGTCGAAGAAGCATTGGGCGAACTGACCGACCGGGAGCAAGAGATCGTGCGGATGCGGTTCGGTCTCGATGATGGTCAGGCCCGCACGCTGGAAGACGTGGGGAAAGAGTTCGGGGTGACCCGTGAACGCATCCGTCAGATCGAAGCAAAGACCCTGGCCAAGCTGCGTCACCCGATGCGCAGCCAGCGTTTGAAGGAGTTTTTGGAGGAGGAGTGACCGGGAGGCTTTGCTATCCTCGTCAACGCCTTCCGAGATAGCTCAGTTGGCAGAGCAGCTGACTGTTAATCAGCGGGTCGCAGGTTCGAGCCCTGCTCTCGGAGCTAAAAAGCACACGACCCGCTTCGTGCGGGTCGTTGGCCTTTTCAGGCAAGGGGTGCCAAAACTTGGGGTGGTAGCTCAGTGGTTAGAGCAGGGGGCTCATAACCCCTAGGTCGCGGGTTCGATCCCCGCCCGCCCCACAATGATCTAGCAGGGACTATGGTGTTATTCGCAGGGTGGCTTGTGCCCTCTGGAGACCTCCATCCAACATAAATCCAACTTTTATCCAACACGCGCATTACGATTTTGGCGTGGCCACCCTGCGCACGGCGCCAGGAATGCGAGAACGCTCACCCGGCGCGTGGGAGCTGATCGTGGAGGCCGGACGCGACCCGGTCACCGGTAAGCGCCGGCAGGCGAGCCGCATCTTCAACGGCACCTTGACCGAGGCGAAGAAGGCACGAGCGGCGCTGATCACCGAGGTGAGCAAGGGCCGGCACACCGGCACTAAGGCGACGATGAACGACCTGTTCGACGATTGGATCGTCGAGCTGAAGCGCAAGGGCCGGTCGCCTAACACCGTTCATGGCTACGAGAAGATCTACAACCACAACATCAAGCCGACGCTCGGTCGCAT